>JAYUHQ010000095.1:0-36002 GCA_043766895.1 Aestuariivirga sp. | reverse complement strand
TTGCCCGCTTTGTCTTTAAATTGCGTCATGCGGTTCAACCAGCCAAGGCGGGCCACGCAGTTAAAAATCCACGCAAGCTCAGCATGTTCAGCCACTTGGCTTTGATTAAAAATAATTGAACGTTTGGGATCAACGCCACAGGCCACATAGGCCGCTGTCACATCACGGATGGCTTGATGAAGCGCCTTCGGATCTTGCCACAAGGTGATGGCGTGCATGTCCACCACGCAATAGATGCACTCATTGCTTTCTTGCATTTTCACCCAGTTCAACATCGCACCCAGATAGTTGCCAAGGTGCAAATTGCCGGTGGGCTGCATGCCCGAAAATACGCGTGGGGTGAAAATTGTCATTGCATTGTTTCTCTAACGTTTGACGGCGGCCTTTAGCTCAGAAATTCGGAAAGCTCCAGTAAGTTGTGAGGCGAAGAAATAGCTTAAAATTCCAACTGCCATCAGCAGGATTAAACCCCATACAGCGTGAACAGTAGGGGTGCCTGCTGTAAAATTGTTGAAGATTAATAAGTAAACATCAAACAAGGCCGCAGACATGATTGCCGTTGAAAGCAACATTGCTGGAATGCGCGCGCGACACCGCTGGTCAAATTCAAAATGCCCCAAGGCATTCAGGCGCACATAAAGTTGGATGGCATTTGTCCACGCAGCAATTGTTGAAGCCAAGGCAATGCCCACGTGACCCATAAAAAACGACAAGGTAAAGCTGAAAAAGATATTTACAAAAACCGACGTGATGGCAAACACCATGGGCGTTCTGGTATCTTCTCTGGCGTAAAACCCTGGCTGAAACACCTTGGTTAAAGAATAAGCCGGAAGGCCTGCGGCATAAGCAATTACGGCCGGCGCTACCTGAAATGTGTCTGAGGCTTTAAACGCGCCATGTTCAAACACCGTGTGCAAAATGGGGCCGCTGATGGTCATCAACCCAGCGGCTGCCGGAAGTGTTAGAAACAACGAAAATTCAAGGGCACGATTTGAAGCATCAAATGCACCCTGTTCGTCGCCCGCGCGCAGCTTTCGCGATAGCGTGGGAAGCAAAACAACACCAATGGCAACACCTATGACACCCAAGGGCAATTGATAAAGCCGATCTGCATAATAAAGAAATGCCACGGCACCGCTGATGCCTGTGGCAATCATGGTGCCGATCAGCAAATTGATTTGCATTATGCCGCCCGAGATAATGCCGGGGATGGAACGCTTGACCACAAGCTTAACGTCAGGCGTTAATCTTGGCCAAGCTGGCAACAGGCCCATGCCGGCGCGGCGACAGGCAATGGCCAACAACGTATATTGGGCAACACCCGACAACGTAACGCCAAAAGCAAAAATATATCCAGTTAAGGGCGTGTTGCCGGTTGCAAAAAACCAAGCGACAATGTTTGATAAAATCATGGTGATATTGAGCAAAATGGGAGCCGCTGCCGCAGCCGTAAACCTGCCCAAACTGTTCAACACGCCACCTTGCAATGCGGTTAGCGACATTAACAACAAATAGGGAAAACACACTTGGGTTAAGCCTGTGGCTAATGCCAGTTTTTCCGGCGAACCCTTAAAACCCGGCGCTATTACATAAATCAACCACGGCATGGCCGCGATGGCCAAGCTTGTGAATATCAACATCCAAGCCAGAAGTGCTGAAAACACTTCATGGGCAAAATGATAAGCCGCGGCCTCGCCCTCACCTTCGGCTTTGCGCGAAAACAGGGGCACAAAGGCCGAATTGAACGCACCTTCGGCAAACAGCGTTCTGAACAGATTGGGAATGCGTTGTGCCACAAAAAAAGCTTCGGCAACCCCGCCTGTGCCCAAGGTGAAGGCCACAAGTTGGTCACGCACAAAGCCCAAAACCCGGCTGATGGTAGTATAGCCACCCACTTTGGCGGCTGAACGGATGATTGACATTTAAATCACGTCTATTTCAACTTTTCGATGTGATTAAGGCCATAAGGCCAAAAGCTTAACGAAATTAACCAAGTGCCTTGGCCGGGGTTAAAACTTCAGTGAGAGCCTTTTCAATTCGGCTGGTTCGATTTTCATTGGTAATTTTAGCGCCGGTCAAATCTGTTACGTAAAACACGTCGACGGCTTTTTCACCAAAGGTGGTGATGTGGGCCGAAGCGATATTCAAATTCAAATGGAACAAAGCTTCCGTTAATGCGTGAAGCAAGCCCACCCGATCAAGACCATTGATTTCAACGATGGTGTTTTTGTTGGACGACATATTATCAATGATAACGCGCGGAACAACGGTGAAGGCTTTGGCACGTTCAGGCATTTGCTGAACTCGCGCCAACTCTTCACGCAACCGAATTTGGCCCTCAAGAACGCGCTTAATCGAGTCAACAATGCGGCCAGCGCGGCGGAATTCGTCTACATCTTCTTTAAATTCTCGTGCCAACAAAATCGTGTCCAGCGCCATGCCATCAATCGTGGTAAAAATATGTGCGCCCAAAATGTTGCCGCCTGCGGCCGCACAGGCTCCCGTAATCAAAGCCAACAAACGCGGATGATCGGGGGTGAACACAGTGATTTCGGTGATGCCGGTAAACTGATCGGTTGCTATGTCTGTTGCAATTTGACCCACCACAGCTTTTGACATCACTTCATGTTGGCGCAGCTGGCGTTCGGTTGGCACGTTGAGCCAATAGGCGTCATAGTGACGGCTTGAAATTTTTCCACGCTCTGCTTCCCCAATATTTTTCGCTTTGGCAAAAAAGTCACTTTGGGCCTCAAGAACGCGGTCTTTGCGCGTGGTGGTTGAATGGCCACCCGACAATATCGGCTCAGCTTCAAAATAGAGCGTGCGCAACAATTGGCCTTTCCAGCCATTCCATACACCAGGACCCACAGCGCGAATATCAGCCACCGTTAAAATCACCAAAAGCTTCAAGCGCTCTGGGCCCTGCACAATCTGGGTAAAATCCAATATCGTTTTAAAATCATTGAGATCCCGCATCTGCGATGTTTCACTCATCAACAGGTGATGGCGGATGAGCCAGGCGACCAAATCTGTTTCATCTGGCGATAGTCCCAAACGGGGGCAAAGTTCTTTGGCGATGGCTTCGCCAGCAATTGAATGATCTTCAGGCCTGCCTTTGGCAATATCATGCAACAGCGTTGCCACAAACAGGGCGCGCCTTGAGGACAGGGTTTTAAAAATTTCCGCAGACAGCGGATGGTCCTTTGCCAGAAGGCCGTTTTCAATATTGGTTAACACACCCACAGCGCGGATCAAATGTTCATCAACCGTGTAGTGATGATACATGTTGAATTGCATCATGGCGACAATCTTGCCAAATTCAGGGATGAAGCGACCCAGCACCCCTGCCTCATTCATGGCGCGCAGCAGAGATTCTGGTGCTGCGGTTTTGCACAAAATATCCATGAAGATTTGATTGGCTTCAACATTGTTGCGCAAGCGATCATCAATCAATCGAAACGACTTGCGCATCAACTTTAGTGCATCAGGATGAATTTCGATTAGGCCCTCGCCTGAAAGTTTGAAGATTTGCAAAATGTTGACGGGATTGTTTTCAAAAACATGATCATCAACAACAGTGAGACGACCATTTTCAATTTTAAAACTTTTGGTCAAATTTAATTTGGTGCCACGTTTTGGCAAAAACTTTGCAATCAACCGCGAGATTGATGGCGCATCTTTAAAATGTTTTTGCTCTAAACTGGCGCAGAAAATGCGGGTTAAATCGCCCACATCTTTGGCGATCAAAAAATAATGGCGCATAAAGCGTTCAACAGCTTTCAGTCCGCCATGTGATTTATATTTCAAGCGTTGGGCAAGCTCGCTCTGTCGATCAAAGCTCAAGCGATCTTCACCACGCTTGGCGATGAAATGCAGATGACAGCGCACCGCCCATAGGAAGTCTTCGCATTTTAAAAACCGGGCCAATTCCGCTTTTGAAAATGCGCCTTTCTCGGCCAATTCTTCGGGGGAATTTGCGGCAAAGATAAATTTGGCAATCCAAAACAACGTGTGCAGATCACGAAGTCCACCTTTGCCATCTTTCAAGTCTGGCTCTACGGCATAACGGCTTTCGCCCGATTTGGCGTGCCTTGCATCGCGTTCAGCTAATTTTTCTGTAACAAATTTTTTAGCGCCAGTGGCCACAATATCAGATTTGAAACGCTGAGTTAATTGATCAAACAAACTTTGTGCGCCACAAATAAAGCGGGCTTCCAAAATTGATGTGAGGATGGTGTTGTCAGTTTTTGCAAGCTTCAAACATTCATCGATTGTGCGTGTGGCATATCCTACTTTTTGGCGCGCATCCCACAAAGCATAAAGCAAAAACTCAACCACTTCGTTGACATGGGGTGAGGTTTGCGCGGGCAGAAGAAACAGCAAGTCAATATCCGACCCTGGTGCTAACGTGCCGCGGCCATAGCCGCCCACCGCCACCAGGCCCAAACCGATATCTTTGCCGCCTGCAATGCGATTTTGGGCAAAGGCGAATAATGTTTTGATGATGTGATCTTGAGTTCTGGACAAATGTTCAGCACAGGCCGTGCCTTTGCCATCCAGCAGAAGTTGAGCTTCAGCTTGGGCGCGTGATTCATTCAAACACTCTTTGATCAGGTTAGAGGCGGCATTGCGCAAGGCCAAAACATTGGGGGCGGTAAGACCAAAGAGTGCTGTTTCAAATTTCTGTTCAGGCGACATTACATTTCATCTTTGGCTGTTTGCTTTATTTCGTAAAGCCAACTCAGGGCTTCGCGGGGTGATAATTCATCGGGCGCTATTGATTTTAAAAGTTGGCGCAGCTTATCTTCTTTGGGCGCATCGTGTTTGGGCATAGCAGCAAACAGCGGAAGTTCAGCAGCCAAATTTTGCGCGCGCGATTGGCCCTTGCCAGCTTCTAGCCTTTTTAAAACCTCGCCAGCCCGCACAATTACTGAATTTGGCAGGCCCGCCAATTTTGCTGCTTGAATACCATAACTACGCTCGGCAAAACCCGGAACCACTTCATGCATAAACACAATATCGCCCTTCCATTCTTTCACTTTCATGGTGGCGCAATGAAGTTGCTTTAATGTTGAACTGAGTTGGGTAAGTTCATGGTAATGTGTGGCAAAAAGGGCGCGGCATTGGTTGACATCATGCAAATGTTCAAGCGTTGCCCAAGCAATTGAAAGCCCGTCATATGTTGCTGTGCCCCTTCCTATTTCATCCAAAATAACAAAGGAACGCTGCGTTGCTTGATTTAAAATCGCTGCTGTTTCGATCATCTCAACCATGAAGGTTGAACGGCCGCTGGCTAAATCATCGGCAGCCCCCACGCGGCTGTAAAGCCGGTCGACAACGCCGATATGAGCAGACGCTGCTGGCACAAAACTGCCCATTTGGGCAATGATGGCAATTAACGCATTTTGCCTGAGATAGGTGGATTTGCCCGCCATATTAGGGCCGGTTAGCAGCCACAACCGTTTATGTTCGGGGCTCAAATCACTATCATTGGCAGCAAAGCTGCGTTCGCCCTGCCGTTTAAGTGCTGCTTCAACCACCGGGTGGCGGCCTTGTTTAATTTCAAAATTCAAACTGTTATCAATTGTTGGTTTTACATAGCGCCTTGTGGTTGCCAGATGGGCTAGTGCTGAAAATACATCCAGCGCACTGATGCTTTGTGCCACCTGCGAAAGGCTTTGACGTTTTTCAACCACGCCTTGGGCAAGTTGGCGAAAAAATTCCAACTCTAACACCAAGACCCGCGCACCTGCCTTGGCAATTTTTTGCTCAAGTTCACCCAAAGCTGCTGTAACAAACCGAACGCACGAGGCAATGGTCTGGCGATGGATAAATTCTGAGGCACCCGGGGAAACCTTCAAAACCTCAGCCTGTTGGGCTGTAACTTCGATGAAATAACCCAACATATTGTTGTGTTTTATTTTGAGCGTTTTAATCCCCGTGCTCGCTGCATAATCTTGTTGAAGATTGGCAATCACTTGTTTGGTGTCGTCGCGCAATTTGCGATTTTCATCAAGTTCAGGTGAATAGCCTTCAGCAATAAAACCACCATCGCGTGCGAGATAGGGCAGTTCGGAACTCAACGCTTGGGTTATGTGCTGGGCCAGTTCCACCGGACTGGCATGGATTTGATCTAAAAGCGTTGCCAGTTCTTGGGGCAATGCAATCAAATCTCCTTGCTTTCGCAAAACGCCTAAAAGTTCTTGGCTGGCTAAGATTGCAAAACTGATTGCGGCAAGGTCGCGCGGGCCACCGCGGCCTGAGGTGATGCGCGCCAAGGCCCGCTCAACATCGGGCATTTGCTTCAAACCGTTGCGCAATGCATCTGTTTTGGATTTATCGTCATAAAAGTATGACACAACGTCTTGCCGGTCATTGATTGCTTGGGCTTGGCCCAATGGCCTTGCCACAAAATCAGCAAATAATCTGGAACCTGCTGCGGTTACTGTTTCATCCAAACAAAACAATAAACTGCCTTTGCGTTCACCATTTTGGGCTTTGACCAATTCGAGATTGCTGCGCGTGCTGGCATCAATCAAAAGGCCTTCAGAACTGCCTTCAAGTTTGGGGCTGCGCAAATGAGGCATATGGCCCACTTGAGTAATTTGGATATAATCCAGCAACGCGCCCAAGGCTGCAATATCAAGTTTTCTGAAGTTTCCAAAAACTTCCAAGGCATGAACTTTGAAATGTTCTTTCAAACGATGGCTTGCTGATTGGCTATCAAACCTGCTTGCCGAAAGTGGGGTAATTGCAGCACCTGCGTCATTGATCATGCTGTTTGCAGATGGGTTTTGCAAAAGACTTTCATTCACCAGAATTTCTGAAGGTGACAGCCGCGCCAGATCAGCGGCAAGCCTTGCTTCATCCGTTGCCATCACGACAAGTTCGCCGGTTGAAATTTCAGCAAAGGCCAAGGCCATTTCGCCAGTTGCCAAAACGCCTGTGACACAAACCAGATAGTTATTTTGCCCTGCATTGAGCAAGGCATCTTCGGTTAAAGTGCCCGGCGTAATAAGCCTCACCACATCGCGGGCCACAACAGATTTTGCGCCACGCTTTTTTGCCTCGGCTGGGTCTTCAGTTTGTTCAGCGATTGCGGCCCTGTGACCATGCCTGATAAGCTTTTGCAGATAGTGATCAAGGGCGTGAACCGGAACGCCGCACATGGGAATATCCACACCCAGATGTTTGCCACGTTTGGTAAGGGCTATGCCTAATGTTGCGGAGGCTTTTTCAGCGTCTTCAAAAAACAATTCATAAAAATCGCCCATGCGATAAAGCAACAAGGCATCTTTATGGTTTTGTTTGATGGCCAAATACTGCGCCATCATCGGTGTGGGCTGATGATCGGGATCGGGCAAAGGGGGCGCATTCAACATTGCCCACCCATAACAAAGCTTCAGGTTTTGGCCAAATGCGAATTACACGGGGTTTCCAAAACGGGCGAAATAGCGCGGATTGATGGCGGCCACAGGCAAAATCACCAAAACATCGGTGGTGTTGAATTCATGGTCAACCACCGCACCATGCCCGAAATAGCAGCCAAGGCGCAAATAGCCCTTGATCAGTGGCGGCAAATTGGCCACGGCGCGTTTGGCATCATAAGCCTGTTTTGGTGCCAAATTCATATCATGAAAGCGGCCTGCATGGGCATCAACCTTCCAATCTTGCGGGGTTGGCACATTTTGTGAAAGAAAACTGAGTGCTTCGGCGTGAACGGCAGGATCGGTTCCTTCAAAGCTGGCACAGCCCAACATCACGTCGATGCGATGCCGCCGCACGAAATCCCATATGCCTTGCCATAAAAGCTCAATCACCGCTGAACCACGGGCACGTTTTAAAATGCACGAACGGCCCAATTCTAAGAATCGCAAATCAGATTTACGCGCCAGCAATGGCGCTAAATCATATTCGGCTTGGCTGTAAAAGCCACCAACAGATTTGGCGCTGGCCTCGGTTATCAGACGATAGGTTCCCACCAAATTGCCATCAGCCAAGGCAAAGTCTGAGGCTTCAACTCCAAAAGGTTCAATGACCAAGATATGTTCGGCCACGGCATCAAATTGGTCTTCATCGACGCCTTGAAAGCTTGTGGATTTGGCCCCGCATTCGTCATGAAAAACATGATAGCGCAGGCGCTGAGCCACGCGGATTTCTTCTGGCGTTTGGGCAAGCCTGATTTTCATTTCATGGCGCTTAAACGCATGGCGTTCGTGCTGCAAGCCTATCTCCTCTGGTTAGAGAAGAACTAGCCAATTGGCATGACAATTCTGTAACGAAATTATGCGACTTTGGTGGCCATGGTTTTTTTTATGACGCTGATAATTTTGTCGTGCAGATCAAGCCGATCAAATGGCTTGGCCAAGTGATCGTTCATGCCCGCAGCCAAACAGGCTTGCAAATCTTCATTATGGGCATTGGCGGTTAATGCCAACAGCGGCAAGTGTTTGAGCGTGGGGTTGCCACGAATGGCGCGAGCGGTTTCAAGGCCGTTGAGATTTGGCATTTCCATATCCAACAAAACAACATCAAAAGATTGATCTTTCTGCAAAGTTTGCATCGCGGCGCGACCATCGTTGACGGTGATCACGCTGTGACCCAGTTTTTCTAAAATTGTTCGCGCCAAAAGTGCGTTAATGGCGTTATCTTCAGCCAGAAGAATGCGCCAGGTCGTTTTTGGTTTTAAGTTTTTCAAACCATTTGATTTTTTTGATCTGCGTAGAAGTTGGCCGGTTTGTTTCAGCGCCTTGACATCAAAAGCCGAGAGTTGATTGAGAAGCGTTGATTTGCGCACCGGGTTGAGCAGATAACCTGCAAAGGGCGCAGATAGAAAGTTCAGATTATGTTTGCGCTCTTCGGCTTTCATCATAACCCACACCACCGCATTGGGCAAAGTTGAATGGTGCCTCTTTGCCCATGTTGAAAGTGTGGCAGAATAAGAAAGATCGCAAATGAATTGCTGGGATGCATGTGGCGCGCGTAACAACGCGGCCAAAGATTTTTCATTTTCGACAATGCTGGTTTGGGCACCAAAATCGATCAACGATTTTTCGAGGTGATCGCGCGCAAATCCCCCGTTCATGGCTAGAACATAATGCCGATTGGTCAATGCCCGTTCGGATAATGGCAAGATTACAGTTTGGGTTATGGGAAGCGTTACGACAAATGCAGTTCCCACATGAAGCTGGCTTTCAACACTTATTGTGCCTTGCATTGCTTCAATCAATTTTCGGCTTATCGAAAGCCCCAAACCAGTTCCGCCAAAGCGCTTGGCCGTTTGTTCATTGGCCTGCACGAAGGGTGCAAAAATTTTCGAAGCTTCATCGGGCGACATGCCGATGCCTGAATCGCGAACCACAATTTGCAATGTGCTGGGTGTTTTCATACCAATTTCAATGGCAACACCGCCCTTTTGCGTAAACTTTATGGCGTTGCCCACAAGGTTGAAAAGAACTTGTCTCACGCGCATATCATCTAGGCCGATGTGGTTGGGTACACCTTGGTCGACATAGGCCGATACTTCGATTCCCTTTGCATGGGCGCGTGTTGCCAGAAGTTCTGTTACACTTTCCACCAGCGTTACTACTTCGGTATGTGTTTGCTTGGTTTGGGATTGAGATTTTGCCGTGTCGAGAATTTCATCAATGATCGACAACAAAATGCGCCCAGAAGAATGAGCCGTATCAGCATAGTTTTTTTGCTCTGGCGAAAGTGGTGTTTCTGCCAAAAGGCCCAACATGCCAATGACGCCATTCAATGGCGTTCTGATTTCGTGACTCATGGTGGCAAGAAGGCGGGATTTTTCGCGCGCCGCAGCCTCTGCTTGAGCACGGGCCGTTTCTGACGCGGCCATTGCGGTAAAAATACGGTGCAGGCGTTGTTCATGTTGGCGCTGCAAAACCACAAACATACAAATGAGCAGACTTGCCGTTCCGGCCACCAGAATAATGCTGGATAAAAAATAATTATGGTGTTGAGCCATCACACCTGCGGCCGCCAACACCAAAAATGCCGTTGACACTGTGATTGCCAAAACCACAAGCGACAATTTGCCCCAAAAAGCCAGTTCGACTTTTTGGCGCGCAGATTGCCTTCGGTGATGTTGGTTCGGTGTCGGCAGCATGGGTTTCTCCAGCGCCTATTGTGACTCAGAATGCTTGTTAAATGTCTAAACCCCTTCAAACGCAGTAAATGCAATATGAATGGATTTCATCACAATATTTTATGCCGCGTTGCGCAGCGCCACGGGTTTTTGACGATAGCTTAAGGCTTCGCCCAAATGCAGCCGCAAGATATTTTCAGATCCTGCCAAATCGGCAATGGTGCGCGCCACACGCAGCACCCGGTGATACCCTCGGGCAGAAAGATTCATTGCTTCTGCCGCATCACGCAGCAAGGCCATACCAGCAGCATCTAATTTGGTGATTGCCTCTAACACATCACCATCGGCCTGAGCATTGTTGCGCAGATGATTGACACCCAAAGCCGCAAAACGTTGAAGCTGTGTGTTCCGCGCTTGGGCAACCCTTACAGCAACATCAGCGCTTTTTTCTTTGGGTGAAGGTAAGGCCAGATCCATCGCGCGCACGGCGGCCAGTTCCAGTTGTATGTCCATCCGATCAAGCAAGGGGCCTGAAATGCGGGATTGATATTCTGAGGCGCAGCGCGGGCCCAATCTGCAAGTATGGCCAGGTTCACCAGCCATACCGCACCTGCAGACGCGCGTTGCCTTCTTGCCATATGGTCCTAAGTCGTTGAAAACATTGAAGCCAGTGCCGTATGAAAGAATGCCAAAGACCTTGGGTCAGCACTTAAAAAAGCGGAGATCGGAATTGGGTCTTTTCCAACGCGATCTTCGCAAACGCTTCAAACTTGAAAAAGAAACCTACGCCAATTGGGAAAAAGACCGCTGCGACCCGACCATGAACCACTGGCCAGAGATCATTGGATTTCTTGGATATGACCCAACGCCGGAGCCGAGGACGCTGGGCGAGAAATTGCTCGCGTACCGCCGCCGCCATGGTTTGAGTCGGAAGGCGTTGGCAAAGTCCCTGAAGATCGATGACACAACCCTTTGGCGATGGGAGTTGGACAAAAGAACTCCCAACAGTAAGACCCATCTCCAGGCTCTTACGTTGCTAAGTTTGTGATCCTGTTTCGTCTTGGTCGATTTGTCTGCGGTCACACTAATAAGGGCCGAGAAAACGTTCACCATTGAAGTGAATCATGTGCGTAGGTGCCTCTGCAACCCAAACTTCAGTCTCCCAGGCGATTTCACCGAGATACCGTTTCATTGTCGCTTTATCGGGGAACGCTGTAACAAATACCAACCCCGCTTTACTGGATGAAAAGAGGTGTTTGAGTTCTTCATAGCGTTTTCCATCTACCGGGCCGTGACTTGTCACCGATTCTACCAAGATCAACCAATTTCTTTTCACATCATGAAGCATCACATCAGGCATTTTCCCATGTGATCCCATGGGAATTCCTAACTGCGCCAGTGCGGCCTCATCAAAATATCCCCATTTCTCCCCAGTATCGCCTGCGTATATAAGGCGACTTCCAGGAACAAATCTGGGTGCAAAGTCATCAACGATTGCCTTTATCAGCTCACTGTGGGCACCCGGACTAAGCAACACGCGCTTCCCATCTTCAAGTTCAATTGGGATCATGACCATTTCACGAGCGCGACCATAACGTGTTTCCAATGACCCATAGGTCGAAGAAAATTCTGCCAACAATTGTGGCCACGCTGCCTCTCCGAAGTGTTTAATGAGTTCCAGAGCAGCGGGGGCAATTTGGTATACAGCTTTTGGACTATTGACGGGCCTGCCAGGATCATCCGGATTATAAAGAGCAATTTGAGCCGACACCAACTGGTGCATCGTTTGTCTGCGGAAAGTCTCGCGAGTATTTTCTGCGTACTGGCGTTCATAAACATTGCGCGCAAAATCTAACATTGCCCGAATGCCAAGAAGAGGGTTTGTTGCCTCGCTCCAGGGCTTACCTTCATCGATGCCACACAGCGCCAACAGACAGAGAGCAGAACGTTCATTCTGCTGAGCTCGTGGCAACCCGAACTGCGACAAGATCAAAAGGCTTTCATCGAGACGTTGTTGTTTTTTATCTTTCATATTTTCCTATGTGTTTATCTATTGCCTCTTGAGAAAGCACATCTTGCTTAAGGGCCCACCTGCCCATTTTCACCAGATCATCCAGGTGAGGATATTTGAGATTTCGTAAGTCCGTTGCATTTACCTGCGTGTGCCCGCTGAAACGGCGGAAATAATCGTCAACAACTGTTGAATTCAAGTACACAGAAAGCCCATGGGCAATCTCCGTGCGCAGTGGCTGACGATTTTCATGAAATAGGTTCAGGTGATTTTCAAAACCCAAATATTTGGCTGATCCGAATTCCGATCCGTCAACTACATACGCTACTATGCGCCGACGCTCTTCTTTGGATGAGAATCTGCGCAACAAAGTGTAGCTACCGTTTGGATATAACCATTTAGTGGTTTCCGCATTCAATTGTATGGCGTTCGCCTTCTTACCTTCAGGGCGAGGCCAAACAAGTTTACCCTTCACAAAATGATTTGCGTAAAGAAGTGGAACGGTCCCTTCGTTCGGTTCTGCTTGCAAAAAGTCCTTCAATCTAAAGTCAACGACTGGTCCAGTGGAAACCTTAAGTCCAATTTCGGCTAGGTCAAATTTAGCTACAGCCGAATATCTATCAGCCTGCAATTCTCCAATTTTGGGAAGATGCAAAAATCTCTCGGAATCGTTTGGCAAAACGACCGAAGAAAATTCATGTTCTTCTTTTTGTAAATCAAAAAGTGTTTTGTCTGAGGATCGTGAGATTGTGACCTGACCCTGGTCCTCACCCACGGTCATCCGAATAATTACGTTCTCCTGAAGGACTGAGTCATCGCTAAAGGCGCTCGTGCGGCTATCAAATAGATGAATCTGGCGGAGCGCCGCCGAGCGAAACATCAGGTCTCTGAACGGTTTGTAGTACGGGCCATTGCAAAAACTGCGCGGAATAATCGCCACCACTTCTCCACCAGGGCGCATCAACTTAAGAGTAAGCGCTACAAAGGCGCTGTAGAGATTAACGGTCTCTATTCCGACTTCAGAGAGGAGCTTACGATGAACCGATCCGACGTTTATCTTTCGATATGGAGGATTTATGATTGCATGAGTAAACGTAGGTTTGGAATTGAACTGAATTTCGTTGACTGCAGACTCAATGAAGTCGGCCGAGAGACTGCTGAAGGCAACGCGGGAGTCGGAATTTGAACATCGAGATAGCGTCAGTTCAAGTTCGGCCCTCAGTCTCGCGTCCAATTCATAAGTAGTTACGTCTATGTTTCTGATACTCGAAATCCCCTTTAGACGCGCGAGGAGCGCAGCAGATAGAGAGCCAACGCCGGCACCAGCATCAAGAATTGAAACCGAATGGGAAAAATTATCTGGAAACAGCGACGCCATAAAACCAGCGATAACGCTCGGAGTCATAAACTGACCTAATTCGCTCCGATGATCCTCGTCCAACGTCGGACTAATGCGCAAACGGGCGTCATCAGCAATTTGAATAGCGCAAGTGTTCTCGGCATTCTTCTCCCGAGAACCAGTCCTGAGTTTGACTGAAATATGATTCATCCTATCTATAATAGCGTAAAGAAGGCAAAAGTCATGTCGCTGTTACTATTCGTCAACGTCTCGATTGTTATCATTTCTTTTATTTAGTGACCTGGCTAAGACCTCGGCAACGGTTGCCCTCTTGGCCTGAGTTTCATCAAACGAGCCACCAGCCCGCTTCACTCGCACTCGATATCCGCGAACCGTGCTCTCGATTGGCGGCGATGGGCGATCCGAAAGGGCAGCAACGATATCTTCGGGTCGCAAGAAGACGATCTTTGCCCGCTCGGCTCCGTCGAAATCACCATCCGCTAGGTCTTTGATTGAGTTTAGGTGTTTTTGTTCAGGAGATATCAGCCAAACAGCTCCATAGCCCGCGGCAAAACATTTCCTGATATTCTCGACTTCTTTCTGGGCAGGCGTGGTGATCGCTATCTCACAAGCAATTTTGTCTTCACCGCGTGCGAGCGACACATCCACAAACCCATCTCCGTCAAGTACCTCGTCTTCGATCCTTGCGAGGTATCCTTGAGATTCAGCAAGCCCTTTGATGAGTTCCTGAAGGTATCGATGTTGCCGTCCGCCGCGACCCATCGCAGGAGGCACTTCGCTCCGCTGTTTTTGTTGCTTTGGAGGCTTAGGAACAACTAGCGGCTCTGTCCGCGCAACTACCTCTGGAACAGCTTGCTCCGAATCACCTTCTTCTTCTGAAGCCTCGACTTCAGTGGGCTTCAGGGCCTTTGGTGGCCTGGCTCCGTCTGGCCTGTGCTTTTCCCGTCCTGACCTCTCAAACGGTCTATGTGTCTCTTCGTCTCCGCTGTATTGTGATGAGAACCGGAACCTGCTTTCTTCCAGCATTTCATCGTATGCCTCGCCATCAAGAACTTCCTGACCTTCAAGAAAGCCAAGTGGCACTTCGATCCGGATCGCTTCAGCTGTGTGATGACGCACAAACAGCCCGAATTCAGATATGGACTGACGTTTTTTCAAAGATTGAAGGAAGTCGGAATCGGTGTGCATCTCGGCTGCGAAGGCACTGGCATCCTTGGCGCTAAGCCCGCCCACGATCTTTGTTCCGGTATTTGACATGAACGATGATCGGAGACTCGGGGATGATTGGTCAAGTGTCTGGCTCGCACACACCAAACCAATTTTGAATTTGCGGGCTTGAGCAAGCAATATGCTGACATTGTCATCAAAGTATTCTTGGGCTTCATCAATATAGACCGTGGTCGGTGTGCGGTCCTTCTCTGCAATGACAGAACGTTCCATTGCCGCCTGCGAAATCATGGAGAGAAAGAACCGTCCAAACAGCTCACAACCTTCCTGCTTCAAAAGGACCTTGGCGGTATTGATGAGAATAATACTTCCGCGATTCAGGAGCTCGAACATATCGACCTTGTTTCGCGGCTGTGCAAACATCCTTTCAAACGACGGTGTGGCCAGCACACCCCACAATCGTTTGGCTATCTGCTTTTTTGTGGGGCTGAATGACCGATCAAAGAATTCGCGTTCGAAGAAATAGCGTGCCGATCCTTTGAGTTTCTCCATATACGGAATGAAAGGTTCAGCGTCGTCCATGAGATCACGGAGCGTGTGTATATTGGCGTTCGGTATCTCCAGCATAAGCCGTGCAAGATATTTGAAGATCACACCTTGCTTCTGTGTGAGCTCCGCACCGAGCAAAGAACCAAAGAAGTTTTCATACAGCTCAATAGTGCCATTCAGTATTTTTTCCCGTTCCGCTTTGCCATATCGCTCTATGCGATCGCGATTGATGTCAAAGATGTTGAGCGAGACTGGATAGTCGATGTCGTTGGGATCGATGAGGCATACCCGGCTATATAATGAACGCTCTTCATTTCTATCAAACACTTTGAGATGTGAGAGTTTTCGAATGAGATCGCCCTGGCTGTCGATGACAACGATGGAGCGTCGCTCGAATTGCGCGTTCTCAATGTCGGCATAGATTAGTCGCTGCATGAGCTGGGTCTTGCCGTGCCCGGTGCCACCCACAATCATTGTGTGCTCAAATTTCGCCGATTCAGGGATCGTGAATGGTGCCGAGCATGAGAAGAACGTGTCGAAGGGCGTATTTCTCATGTATTTGGAAACAAGCTCTTTTGGCGACTCGACCTTGGACTCAGATGGGATGATGAGTCGCTTGGTGATTTCCCCGCGAGCCTTTGGATCAATCCCAGACGCGTAGAGCATATTGTCCACAAACGTCTCACGAACCTCGCGCGCAAGGCTGGGATAGCGGAAGTCTTCATCTTCATAGGTCAGGAGAATGCGATCAAGAACGTCACCAAGGCTATCCACGGCATCGGTGAGAGCGACTTCGAAAGTTGGCCCGTTATTATTTTCAGTGAATACGTGATCGGCCATATAGCCCAGCATGCCGTGAAATATGGCGACGATCTTGCGCCTCCATATTTCCATATGTTTGTCATAGTCGGAAAAGAACTGCTTTCGGGAATCGAGTCTCCGGCGCACCAAGTCCTGATAGGTGAACGAGGTTTCAAGCCGCTCCCAGTCGATGTCGGGCTCTATGATGCCTTCGGCCACCATCAGGGCGTCAATTGTTTCGCAAATGGCGATACAGATATTTCGATGCGGCTCACTTCCATGAAGTTTGCACGCCTCTTTCATCATTTCGACCACGAATATCTTGTGGTCGATGTCATGAAACGCAGAACGCGACGCAAGTTGGTCACACTCAGTCTTGAGCTTTGCAATTGTCCGCATGTCATCCCCGAGACCCTTGACTGAGAGTCCCGAGGACCAGACGTTATTCAGAACGCGGGAGAGAATGTCTCTCACGGGATTTCAATAACCTCTTCGCCGTCAAAGTGAGCCATGCTGTTGAGGACATTCTTGAATGTCTGACACGCAGTGACGATCTGCTCTTCAACGGCCATCATTTCGAGTATGTCTTTGCACTCAATCTTGGTACCGGAAATGAGATCGTCAATTCGAATGGTGAGGGCTGTTGCATACGCAGCGAGGTTTTGGGCGATGCCAGTCAGTGATCCGCTGCCAGTGCGGTCTGGCGGAACACGTTCACGGGAATAAATGACCTCGTGGCCCATTTTGTATTTCTTCACGTGGCCCATGTCTTCATCGGTGATATCGGCACGGGCTTCGAGGGTGAACACTGCACTCTTTGACAGCAAGCCGCTCATGCGTTGCGAGCGGCGAAAACGTATGCGCATAGTCCGAACTCCATGATTTGTGTTAAGGGATCTGTGTCAAACGCTGACGCGGGACAAACCGATGTGGTGGAAGAAACAAAGAGAAGTCGACAATCCATATCTGGAGTCGAACATCATATTTCTGCAACGCGACTGATGGGCTCGAAGTGCGCTTCGAGGGTACCTAGCTCTTTCTTCCGGTGCCATTGCAGCGCGGACACTTGTCACCCTGCATTTTCCCGCTACCTAAGCAGCGCGGACAAACGTTCGCTTCCGGCTTGCCCCGGTCGCCATAGTTCACTTCCAATGGGTTTTTAGACATTTCGTCTCCTCCGTGAAACTCCACGCGGGACGCGTACTGACGAGCTAATTCGTATCTGAGTTGTATGAACTAGAAAATATGTCGGCAAAGTTTTGCACAGCAATTCTTTTTAAAAAAAAGCCCCGACTCTTCTGAGTGGGGCTTTGGTGGGTTTGGATCAATTGTTAGGTGCCGTCCGCAAGAACATAAATGGAAAGGGCCAGGGCATCGAAAAGAACGGTCTGACGCGGCTCTGAGTCCCAGAGCCTCCGCTTCTTCGGAACCCAGGCGGCGATTTCGGGAAAGCGGACGGCTAGGTGTGTCGCTTCCTCGTATTTATTGGCAAATTCCTGGAGACGCTTGGCACGAACGTCGAGCAATTTGGCTTTGCCCGCAACAAATGCAATTGCCTCGACCAGTCGGCGCGTTTTTGATCCCTTGGTGGATGACTTTGGAATGTCTTCAGTAATAATCACATCCGGCTTCAAGGTGTCGATGAGCTTTTGAGTATGTGCTGCCGCCAATTCCGGCGACTTGCTTGCCTTGCGCGATAAACCCCAGTCAAGAAGCCGCCCTCCAACAAGAAAGACATAGCCAATGCGACCTGTCGCTGCGGCGATAGCTAGCACCTTAAGACGCTTCATAGTCGTCGTCTAAATCTTCTAACCGTTGGGCCAAATTGTCGATTGTGTATTGCCGATTGAATTGCGGCAGCCACCGTTTCGGAGCTTGGGGCATTGATTTGAGCCGAATGGCGATGTCGCTGCGAGCCTCATGCACGAACGCAAAAAAGAATTCTTCAAACGACTTTCCAAACACAGTGGATAATGACGCGATGTCACGGAGACTTGGCATTGCTCTGCCGCCTTCAAGCAATGACACCTTCGAAGGATGAACCCTCATCAAGTGTGCAACATCTTCCTGCGACAACCCCGCCTTTCTTCGTTGGACTTTCAAGTCCAAATTGAATGGTGTGTACATAGGTATGTATGGTTAGTTGATATGGTGCGAGTGTATCGTGCGAGGATGCATCGCTTGAAGAAGGCACAAATTGCGACAACAACATGTGACCATTCTTAAAGAACTAAAGAACAACAAAACCACCACGGATGGCACTATCGATCAGCCTCCCTGTGGGGTTAGACCCCACAGGGAGGCTGATACCGTAGTACTCCGTGGTGGTGGGAGAAGGGGTATCAGTCTCTACTAATTTAGGGGCAGGATATCAGTTCGCCACATGCCAATCCTAGAAGGCCACACGTGATGCTCGTCATGTGTGGCCTTCTACCTATTAAGACGCATGAAGCGTAACTTGACTTTCATGACAATTGATCCCCGATTAGAGCGATATCTTGAACTTTGCCAGCGTATCTATGAGCGCATGGAGAGAGACGGCACTTGGCCGTGGAAATCGGATATCCCCGAGCCAGATTCGACAGTTTCTGAGAATTTGATAGATTCAGACTCTCATAAAAAGTCAGTATGAAAACATGTTTTGGCTATGTGCGAGTTTCCACCCAGAAGCAGGGTGAGGGCGTTTCGCTGGAAGCCCAGCGAGACGCCATAGAGGTTTTTGCAGCGCGAAATAATATCCAGATCACCAAGTGGTTTGAAGAGAAGGAGACGGCGGCGAAACTAGGTCGTCCCATTTTCAATGGCATGATCAAGTTGTTGCGCCAACGAAAAGCGGATGGCGTAGTGCTGCACAAACCTGATAGGGCCGCCCGAAATTTCGCTGATTGGGCAAAGATGGGCGATCTTGCCGATGCTGGAATCGATGTTCACTTTGCGTCAGAGTCGTTGGATTTTAGATCACGTGGCGGAAGACTTTCAGCTGATATCCAGGCCGTGATTGCCGCCGATTATATCCGAAACCTGAAGGAAGAAATCCATAAAGGGCAACACGGACAACTGCAACGCGGCCTGTATCCCTTCAACGCTCCACTTGGATATCGAAATAACGGTGGCAATAAAGTGAAGTCCATTGACCCTGTAAAGGGTCCGATGGTGCGACGCGTTTTTGAGCTTTACGCAAGCGGCGAACATTCACTCCGAACATTGCTTGTCGAGATGAAACGTATGGAGCTGCGTTCACATCTTGGCACCTGTGTTTCAAAAGGAAGCCTTGAAGCAATGCTTAACAACCCATTCTATGCGGGCATCATCAAAATAAAACGCACGGGCACATCATTTGCTGGCGCTCACGAACCATTAATTTCTCCAAGTCTGTTTGAGAAAGTGCAGGAAGTACGAGCCGGAAAGTCCGGCAAGAAGGTGACAAAGCATAACCATACTTACCACGGCCTGTTTTCTTGCGCTCTGTGTCATACGACAATGGTCCCTGAAAAGCAGAAGGGCCATGTGTACTATCGATGCCATACTCCGATGTGCGAGACGAAAACGGTTCGGGATGAAATTCTCGAAGCTCGCGTTCTTGAAATTCTGTCTCGGGTACAATTAACAGAGGGAGATGTTTCGCTTGTTTCGAAAACTATCGAATCTTGGCTTGAGCAACGGGTTGAGCAGGAACACCCGGAAACACATGCAATGCAAATCCAAAACATTACATTACGTCTCGAACGTCTGACGGATGCCCTCATCGACCGCCTCATCGATGCCGACACATTTAATAACCGAAAGACATCGCTGCTATTAGAGAAAGCGACACTTGAAGAAAAGTGCGCAAGGGAGACATCAAATCACCCAGAACCATGGCGAGTCAAAAAATTCCTCGAACTGGTGAAAAGCCTTTATTCTGTATATAGAATTGCAACGTCTGCGGAAAAACGCGAGATTGTCAAAATGGCAACCTCGAACCGAATAGTGTCTGGTAGAAACGTCACTGTTGAGCCATCGAATTGGCTGTTGGACACTCAAACTGCATTGAGTGTCTTACTATGTGCAGATGACCGTCCCGATTCTCGAAGCAGCCACGGCATGACGGATTCGAATTTGGGGTCGTCTTGTGCAGATGACCGTCCCAATTCTCGAAGCAGTCACGGCATGTTTGTAAAACAATTTGATCGACTGTGCGAGATAGTGAACGAAATGGAGCAACAAAAAATACCTTAGGAGTTTGCGCTATCCTGTTTTGCAACATCTCTTGCAAATTCAACAATCTGCTTGCTGAAGGCAGCATAGGCGTTCCGAGTGGCGCTTGGATTCAATGAAAGCAGTTTTGTTGTGAGTATTGCAACATCAACATAGGCCCTCAGAATTCGCTCCTTATCACGGTCGCTGTGCAAGCCAGCATTGAACTCTTCATCTAGCCGATCAAGTTCTTTCCCCAAACTTTTCAGTTCTGACGGATCATTGGTGTTGCTCTCAACGAAAGCCCATATTCGACTTCTGTATTTCGTGGCGCTCACGTCTCTGCCTTTATGGAGAGCTTTTTGGGGAGGAAAAAGTGCATCCGCCAGTTTTTGTATGTAGCGTCTGCCTGAGATGGCAGCTTGTGCAACATGCTCCTCGTGTGTGGATTTTTCGAGTGTCTGGATACCGGCGCCAAGAGCGTTGAATAATTGAGGATTGAGGTCTTCTAGTATCATCGTGAGTTCGTAGGCATCATCAATGCCACCAGCTAAATACACACCCATGAGATCTCGAAAGGCCACGACTTGCTTGAAGTGTTCCAGGGTGTCGTAATTGTCAAAAATCGTACGGCGAGCTCCATAGTCTTCCCAGTTAACGCTTGTATATCCATTGTTGGTAAAAAGTTCTTCATCCGCAGTGTCTTTGTCGTCTTCCTCATTCATTGAGAAAAATATGTTGCATGAAGTTCCAGTCACTCGGAACTTCGGAATCATTAGATTCCGGAAGAGGACTAAATGTGGAGCGTACGTGTAGTCGATTGCCAACATCCCTAGATAACTGTCATCAGATAGCAATGCTCTGTGCATTTCACGAGCAAGAGCTTCAGGCATGTTTTCAAAAACGACCGAATATACAGTTGCCGTGCGAAATGTTGCACGAAGCTTCTTTTCGAATAGGAGGTGCCATGAACTCTTGAAATATGCACGATCTGCTAACTCATCATGCTCTTGCCAATTCTTCGAATGACTATACGTTAGAACGTCACCGACCGATATTTTCATGTGCCGTTGAGACGCCTGAATTACACCCGTCCGCAATATGGTCGAGAGAATGGGATGGCCGTAGTATCCATGATATTTTGGCGCATCGGAATTGAAGAGTGTGGCAATAATCATTAATTGAATATACGGCAACGACCGCGAGTTGAAAACTAAAGCTTCGAGAGACACTATCGGCAGTGCTTATCCAGTTCCTTCTCCTCAACAAAATACAAGGCACCTCGGGCTCTTGAACAGGCCACGTACAGCTTGTTCTTAATCATCGGCTTCAGTTCTTTGCTCTTACCTGCCATGACAAGCTTGAACGTAGCCGGATTGAGTACGACACACACGTCGTGATAGGTGTCTAGTCCCTTTGAGTTTCCCCAATTATTTGAAAAGCAATCGTGAAGATGATGTTCTTTTAGGAAGAGCTTCACAATTTGCGGTTCGTGATACAGGCGCTTAATTTCATCTGGATCGGTGACAAAAATGACATCTGTTTTGTCTTTCCTAGTGCTCTCAATCGTAATCTCCAAATTTTCTGAAATGAAAGAACAAACAGAAGGGCTGCATCGCCAGGATTGCACAAGGGTTTTGGTATCAACCGCAAAGCCCGCTTTCTCAAATTCGCTCAGATATGCGGTGAGTCCCTTTTTGTGAAGATTGGAGCGTGTGTTGCCATCGCGACTTGTATCAAACGTGTGTTGGAAAAAGTCTCCAACACAAAGAAGCGGCACACCTGCTTCCGCCAAATCTAGCAGCAGATTAAAGTCATTCGCAGCAAAGTCCTGCACTTCGTCAACATAGAGATGGTCAAAATGTTTCTTAAGGCTGCCGTGAACCTTCTTCAGGACAGAGGTCTCTCGTACGAGTTTGGCTGCACGCGGTGCGTACAAATAGCGGTTGTTGGACAAATAGTGCTCTAGAGATGTTTTAGGCTTAAACTGAGCCCGCTCTGGCACTGGACCGTACATCAAACCATTGTCTCGCATTTCGTATGAAGCGTACGGTCGCACGCAGAACGAATAGAGGAAGGAGAAGTAGGACCGAATTTCAACAAACGGTGGGATAGTACCTCCAAACCTCGCTCTGACTCCGGCCTGCAAGCTAAAGAGATTCTGGTTTGTGTATGTGAGAATTAGACTTCTTCCGTTAGGATTTAGACCATCTAGAATCGTGGTTGTTTTTCCAGCCCCAGCAACTGCATGAATTAGGCGCTTATCCATGTGATTGCATCTTTGAGATAGCCAGGGGCTATGAGTTTGTCTGGCGAGTTTTTACTCAGGTGAAATGCAGCTTCTGATTTGTTCGCGATCATGTATTCAGGAACGGTCAGCTTCTTTCTTCCTTCCGCAAACGTGGCGTCACAGAGGATTTTATTGTCCTGATACATGCACACTTCGAATGTGTGCCGCTCGTCACTGGCGTCATAAAAGACTTTGATTTTGTCAGGCTTCTCATACGAGCGGTATCGCTCTAAGCGTGGACTATCGAGCTTTTTGTCATTGTCGGTAACTACCGCCACTTTGTTTCCGAGCACCGTTGCGACATCGAGGTATCGAGGGAATCGGATACCACCGACGGAGATCACGGAAACTGCACCGTCGTTGAGCTCTTTCCCTGTGACATTCTTATACAGAGAAGCCAGCAATATGTACTCTGCATCACCTTCGACAAGCAGCGTTCGCGGAGAAAGGATGAACTCCAGCAAAGAATTCTGAGGCGCTTTCATGAAGAATTCAGCTGTATCTTCTGGAATGTGACTCAGTCGAAGTGGCTTCCCGCTTGGCGCTCCAAACATTATTGCTTTCCGCAAGTCCAGCCTCGAACAAATGTATGAACTATGGGTAGCAATAAAGACCTGGGATTTGGTGACTTGTGAAATCTGATCAATAAGCCGCTTCATGTTTCGCTGGCTCAAATGGTTTTCAGGTTCTTCAAGAAGGACCACATCAATATCTACTTTTTTAGACAACGCGAAGCTTGTTCTGATGAAGCACTGATTCCCCATCCCGATGCTATCGATATCGATGTCTTGATGCCGAATGGTGAGGTCGGTTTCCAGGTTCGCCTTGCTATCGTTTCGCAGCGCAAAGGAAATGTCCGCCTCAAGTCGCTTGTTCAACTCACCAAGATTTTCTCGGGTAAAGCTTGACTTGGCCTGTCGATACTTAATTTGGTGACTGCTCTGCTCACCATCTTTGACATTTGCCTTATACATATCCTTTACGTAACTACGTGACGCAGTCTCACTGCTGATCTTTGTATTGTCGATTGAGACATGCTCCAGAATTCGCCTGAAAGGCACATAGGGTGCGCCATTGAATGTTTTGAATTCGATGGAGTAATATTCGAAAGGAAATACTCCCTCTTCGGCAACGACTTCGTTGATTACATCCGCAAGTTCGTCACGTGGTTGGCAAATCAAACAAATGCCGTAGTCTTTTGCGCGCTTCGAGTTGAACTCACCATAGTATTCATGTTTGGCCACATCGGACAGATAGAGGTCGATTTCCATCTTGGGGAGATCGCCAAAGTTTCGGCCCTTCTTGCTCAAGAAGGTCTGCACGACTGCGTTGTTCATTAACTTCTCAAGACCAAGTCCTTGTACCTGGCTGGTGCTAGCTCGCATCACTAAGTCCAGCGCCAGGAGAACAGTGCTTTTCCCTGTATCGTTGTCCCCAATAAGGATGTTCAGACCCGGCTCCAAATCTTCGATCTCTCGGTCCAAAAATGCCTTGAAATTTACGCAATGAATTTTCGTGATGTGAACGTCGCCCATGAATCAATAGTACCAGCGTTCACTTGGATTGAACACAGGCTTTGAAATTGCGGTGCTTATTTGGCGAATGGAGTGATTGAAAACTGGATTTCCTGACAAACGTCCATGCTGAGATGTCTATCTTTCAGTTCAACAAAGATCGAGAATTTGGGCATGAAAGCAAATTCAAAAACCCCTCTACATATTGGCATCGCCCTTGGCCGTTCTCAGAAGGAGAGTTTCGGTATTCGCACTCAAGATCGTCTCTCTCATCTTTTCATCGTTGGGCAGACAGGAACTGGCAAGTCTACGCTCCTGGAGAAAATGCTCCAACAAGACGTGAAAAGCGACCAAGGCTTCTGCCTCATTGATCCCCACGGTGATTTGGCTGAGGCGGTTGTAGAGTCCGCCACAGACAAGGTTCTGTACTGGAACCTCGCTGATTCGACATGCACCATTGGATTCAATCCGCTCGCCCCTGTTGCGGCGCAGTATCGTCCTGTTGTCGTTTCTGGCTTGATCGAAGCACTCAAGAAACAGTGGGAAGATGCGTGGGGTGCGCGAATGGAACACTTGCTCCGTTACGCACTCCTTGCGTTGCTGGAACGCGACGATTCCACCCTTCAGAATGTTATGCCCATGTTTCTAGACAAGGAGTGGCGAGAAACTGTTGTTGAAGGAATTGATGACCCGCAGGTGCACCAATTCTGGGACGTGGAGTTCGCAGCGATGAACTATCGCACTTCAGTAGACGGTGTTGCACCTATCGCAAACAAGCTGGGCGCGTTCATGGCGCATCCGTTGGTACGGAAGGCACTTTGTGCTCCCGAAAGGCCAATCAACTTTTCGGAACTACTGAGTGCCGGGCAGAGCCTTGTGGTGAATTTGGGGAAAGGTCGATTGGGAGCTGATATTTCAAATGTTGTGGGTGGTCTAATTGTTTCAGCATTGGCCTCTGCGGCGTACCAGCGGCAAGAAATACCCGAGGCGCAACGAACGCCCTATTTTCTCTATGTTGATGAGTTCCATTCATTCACGACTTCTGCTTTCGCTGACATGCTTTCAGAGCTGCGTAAATATGGATTGGGATTGGTTGCAACGACGCAGCACACATCTAGGCTTAGTAAAACCGTGCGGGAGTCTATTTTCGGCAACGTTGGAACAATTATATCGTTTCGAGTTGGTGCAACCGATGCCGATCTACTCGAAAAACAGTTCGGTGCTGACGTGCCTCGCGCCTCTGACCTGGTGGGGCTCTCGAACTACGAAGTCTACTTGAAGCTCATGGTTGATGGTGTGCAGACAAAGCCGTTTTCTGCTCGCACCTTGCCACCTAAAATTTCGGGGGATTCCTTTTCTTTTGATCTGCGCTAAAGTATTGGCCACAACGCTGAGGTGAATAATGCGCCGCCAAGCAGAACCACGCGTCGAGACAATCGAGGTCGGTATTTGGATTCGGGTCAGCACCGAAGACCAGGCTCGGGGTGAAAGTCCTGTCCATCACGAGCGTCGTGCCCGCGCCTATGCCGAGGCAAAGGGATGGAAGGTTCTAGAGCTGTACGACCTCTCCGGCGTTTCCGGGAAGACCGTCATGGAGCATCCTGAAGCGAAGCGCATGATGCGGCATGTGAAGGAAGGACGTATTAGCGCTCTTATCTTCTCGAAGCTTGCCCGCCTTGCACGAAACACTCGTGAGCTTCTCGACTTTGCCGACTATTTCCGGGATCACGACGCAAACCTTGTGTCGCTTTCCGAAAGCATCGACACCAGCACACCTGCTGGCAGACTGTTCTTCACGATTGTAGCGGCAATGGCTCAGTGGGAACGTGAGGAGATAGCCGAGCGCGTTGCCGTATCTGTCCCCATACGTGCCAAGCTTGGCAAGAACACGGGCGGCGCTGCTACCTTTGGCTATCAATGGGTGGACGCAAAACTGATCCCGGACGAAAAAGAAGCGCCAATCCGCGCATTGTTGTTTGAGCTCTTCCGGGAACATCGCCGCAAGAAAACTGTTGCCCGCATTCTGAATGAACGCGGCCACCGAACCCGAAATGGAGCGCCATTTTCTGACACCACCATCACCCGCCTTCTTGAAGACCCAACCCCAAAAGGCACCCGCCGCGCCAACTACACCAGAAACCAGGGATACGGTCGCCCTGCAGCCCTGAAACCGGAAAAGGACTGGATATTCCATGAAGTGCCAGCAATCGTTTCAGAAGAGCTCTGGGAAGAGTGCAACGCGATCCTAGCAGAACAGGTGGGAAGCAAGGCGAAACCGTCCCGGAAGGCCGTACAGCTCTTTGGAGGCCGCACATATTGCCACTGCGGGGGTAAGATGTACGTGAAGTCGAACAGCCCGAAATATATCTGCACGAAGTGCAAGAACAAGATTCCGATTGTGGACCTGGAAGGCGTCTTTGCCGAACAACTCAAGTCCTTTGTGTTTTCCGATCATGAGATCGCCAAATACCTGGAGGAGGCCGATAGCACCGCTACGGTGAAACACGAACAGATCACGGCCCTGGAAAAGGAACGCGGGTCCGTTTCCCGCGACATGGACAAACTCTATGAGCTCTATCTCAAAGATGGCATCACGTCAGACGCGTTCCGTGAAAGAAATGGACCGCTTGAACAGCGCCGCGCCCAGATTGACGAAACCCTGCCACGACTGGAAGCCGAACTCGACATCTTCCGCATCAACCTCCGGTCAAAGGATGTGATCATCAAAGATGCAAGAGATCTATATGGAAGATGGAACAAGCTCTCCTTTGAAGACAAGAGAAGGATCGTTGAAACGATCCTAGATCGTATCATTGTCGCCAAAGACGACATTGAAATCTTGCTCCACTTCGTTCCGCAAGTCCGCTCGGAACTCGCGCAAATTAGCGGCAACAAGGCAACGCACGATCAAGGGTTCATCGCGGCGATCAATTGAAAGCGCGCAGGATAAGTGACATGATAGTTGGCCCGCGCCACCAGAACTTCGCCATTTTCCATGGGCTGGCGCAAGGCTTCCAACACACGCGGTTGAAATTCGGGCAATTCATCAAGAAATAATACACCATGATGTGAAAGTGCCATCTCGCCCGGCTTGGCGCGCAAGCCGCCGCCCACCAAAGCGGGCATCGAGGCCGAATGATGGGGTGCGCGAAACGGCCGTCGTTTGGTCAATTGACCATCTTTTAATTCTCCGCCTAAAGATGCAATCATGCTGACATCCAGCATTTCCCGCGCGTCTAATGGCGGCAGAATAGATGGCAAGCGCTGGGCCAACATGGATTTGCCAGCACCCGGCGGGCCCACCATCAACATGTGGTGGCCACCTGCCGCTGCCACTTCAAGCGCGCGTTTGGCAGCCTCTTGGCCTTTAATTTCGCACAAATCTGGCAGGGGATGATCAACCACCGAGAGATGCGGCGTTGGCCTTGTTAAAACTTGCGTGCCTTTGACGTGGTTGATCAATTGGACAAGATTGTCGGGTGCCAAAATATCAACGTCGTTGCCAGCCCAAGCCGCTTCACGGCCCGATAATTTTGGGCAGATTAATCCCAAATCTCGGGCGTTGGCCGACATGGCGGCGGGCAAGGCACCTGAAATTGCAAGCAAACTTCCATCCAAAGCGAGTTCACCCATCACCACATAGCGCTGTAAAAAATCAGGCGGAATAACGCCAAGGGCCGAAAGCACCGCCAGTGTTATGGGCAAATCATAGTGGCTGCCTTCTTTGGGCAAGTCGGCAGGCGAAAGGTTCACCACCAGCCGTTTGCCGGGAAGGCCCAAACCAATGGCATAAAGGGCAGCGCGCACCCGCTCTTTGCTTTCAGCAATTGCTTTATCGCCCAGACCTACAATTTGAAACACTGTTTGGCCGTTTATAAACTGGGCCTGAATATCAACAGGAACAGCTTCAACCCCCTGAAATGCAACTGTTGCCACGCGTGCTGTCATTGTGTTCCCCAGATCTTGTGGGGCAAGGCTAAAACTGTTTTAGAAACAGAGCGTATTTATCCCTTGACAGCAAGTATCAATATGTTAGAGTTATCCCATCAAAGCAGGTGATACTTGTCATGGCAACTTACACTTTTAAAGAATTTCAGTCTCAATATCCCGATGATGCCGCTTGTTTGGCAAAGCTTATGGAAACTAAATTTGGTGGAACCGAACTAACCTGCCCATTGTGTGGCGTTGTGAAAGCTAAATTTCACCCCATGCACACTCGCAAGGCCTACGCATGCCAAGAGTGCGGGCACCATATCTACCCTTGCGCCGATACTATCTTTCACAAAAGCAGCACCAATCTCACCAAATGGTTTTTTGCCATGTATCTAATGACCAGCACCCGCCACGGCGTTGCTGCAAAAGAACTACAACGTCAACTTGGTGTAACTTACAAAACTGCATGGCGCATGGCCCATGAACTTCGCAAACTCATGGTTAGCGCCGATGACCGCCGCCCCCTGTCTGGCCACGTCGAAGTTGATGAAACCGTTATAGGCTCACGCCAGAAGCGCAGCGATGCCCGCAAGAAAGGCACGAACAAAACTATAGTCATGGGCATTGTTGAACGTGATGGTCGTATCATTGCTGGCCCTGTGCCTGATACCTTCATGGGCACTCTTGGCCCAATCATCACCGAAAACGTAGTGGCTGGCACCCGTATCAGCACAGATACGCATCGCTCATATGCTCGTCTTGGCGCTAATTATGACCATCAAACGGTCAATCATACTAAAAAGGAATATGTTAGGGGCGATGTTCACACAAACACGCTTGAGGGCCATTGGGGCCATTTCAAACGGGCCGTGCTTGGCACTCATGTTCACATCTCAGCCAAGCATATGTGGAAGTATGTGGGCGAGTTTTCTTATCGCCGTAACCAACGCCATTCACACTCAGGAATGTTTAATCAGCTTGTTTCGGCTTTTGTGATGCCGCGCCTAGCAGATGATTGAAATCCTCTAGGTGAGTGGGGTTCTCTCCGGTGGCGTGAGGGACGGCTTCGGCACGAGGCGAAGGGTCAAACTCCGGTTTTGGTTCGATCTGTTGATTCTTAGTAATTAGCATTTGCAAAACCTCCATAATATCCCATGCGGGGATTACCACCGTCATTCCGCTGAAACCTTCAATATAATCGGTTTCCGGAGGTTCGGGGGTAAATGTTTCTTTTTTGCTTTTCGTGCCTTTGACTTTGACGTGACTCCATTTTTCAGGAAACTGACTACATTGAATTCCAATCAACCGAAAAAAATTATTAATGCGCAGTGAGCCACCACTAATTTCTAAACCTCTGCTATATTGTCCATAATCAGAGATTTGCAATTTTAGGTCAGCACCATGGAAACGATGCTCATTTGAACCCAGATCACTGCCAAAAGTTCTATAGGCAAAAACAGGCGAACCAGAAAACCCTGTACGCGAATGCATGTCTGCCACAAAGCAAGGCGATCTATATCCAGTCTCCTGTTTAATAAGTGCGTCTTTGTCAGTCAGCATGGAAATATTGCCAAACCGCGCGGCAGGAATATTTTTAGTCCGTGCTTGGTGATCAACAAAGAGCCCCAGCATAAAAAGATCATCGCCAACAAACAATTCTTTGTAGGGATAAAGCCTGTCCGGTTTTGACGCAAAGTGGCTGGTTGCAACAAATGAAACCTTATGGTCATGCAGATTTATTTCAATTCGGATCACTGCAACATCATGTTTGCGAGGTATGAACTTCCATTGGTCAGGCCCAAATTCAAATATATCTACCCCGCCATCATTTCGATTTATGCGGATAACGGACGCCCCACCAGAAACTGCCACATGCCAATTAGTTACAGCAAATATTTGAGGGCTTTGATAAGTCTCATGGGCCACTAAAAAACCTGTGCCACGGGGGTTTATACCAGCTTGCGCGTCTTCTCTGCTTCCATAAAGGAAAAAGCAGCAATCAATCATATCGTCATTTATTCTCGGCATCCCAAATGGCACCCACGAGGTATAATCATTTCCCGCAGTTGTTTTGCATCTAATCGGAACGCGTGGAAAATCCAAATAGCCAAAGCTAATGCACTGCATGGATACCTCTAAATGTCACTTGTTGTAAAGGGATAAATACGAAACAGAGGGCGATTATATATTTGACAAACCAAGAGTTTTGAACATGCCAAGTTATCTTGATTGTTATCCAATATCAGGCAATCTTTCCCTCATAGATAAAGCTGGGAAAGGTATTGGGCAGTGGCACAAACACTATCGGATTCGAAGATGAGCAGACAAGAATTTTCTGTTTCTTATCACGGTGCAGATCGTAAAGATGATCACACGATTGACGTGCAAGTTTTGGCTCCAGCTTTGTTGGCTTTCGGAAAGTTATTGCGTGAAGCAAATACCGAAATTAGCGAAAAAAAATCAACAACGAAAGTACTCGTTGTTTCTGACTTTGAGCATAAATGCTTTCAAATACATTTTGAACTGCTTAGCTGGTGGCAAGATATTAAGACTTTGATGGGTTCGACAGATGTAAAAACATCCTTAGATATATTAAAATGGGTTGGCATTGCTAAAGATGCAAAAAAAGCTGGATATTCATTTTTTGAATTTCTAAAATGGAAAAATGGCCGAAAAGTCGAATTAATCGACAAAACCCCTGAAGGCTATTGCAATGTTACGGTGCAGGGAGAAGGACACACCGTGCAAGTCCATAATCACATTTATAATCTTTCCAATAATTCAACTGCTTTGAAAGCCACACGTGACGCTCTTTCCCCGCTGGGACAAGATGGTTTTGACCAGATCAAATTTGAGGGCGTTGATCCGTCTGATCCTGAAGCAGATTTGGAGTTATCTGAAGATGACGCACAAGAAATTCTCGCTTCATGCAATCAAGGTATTGAGGAAAGCAAAAAGACAACAGATGATAGCCAAATTACAACTGCGTGGCTTAGTGTTTACTCCCCAGTTTATGATCTTCGCGCACCTAACTGGCGTTTTAAATTAGGAACAGATGTTGTTTATGTTGATATATCCAATACAACTATTGCGCAGGATGCCATAGATAGAGGCGGTGCACTTGTGCATGATTCATATCAAGTGAAACTTAAGGTCACTATAGAAATGGACAGTAAAGGCCATGAAAAGGATCCTGTCTATGAAGTATTAGAGGTGTTGCTGTTTATTCCAGCTATACCTCCGCCCCAACAAACTAGGCTATTCTAGTGTGCGTTAGCGTTCGCTTGTGGGCTTCTTCTTGGCAGGCGCAACGGACTTAAGCAGTTTATCGAACGACTTTTCATCACCATCTGCCTCAACATCTTTGGCCATAGCTTTGAATTTGTCAGATTGGCTCTGTTCTGGGGGCTTTTTTGTCATCTGAGTTTTCATTTACCACTTGTTAATAATTTAGAATCAGTTCAGACACTTATCCAGTTCGCGCAATGAGCATCTCAAGATGCCGATAGGACTAATGGCGAGTACCATCGCCAACTGGGAGATTTCGAGCGTTTCGGAGAAACCTTTTATTTCCTAGGGTATTTTTTTACCATGCCAAATGTCCATATATTTGCCGACGAAGCTGGTTGCTTCAGGTTTGATCGTTCTAATCGGGCCAGTAGATATTTCATTCTTTCTACAATCAAGTCAAACTCGACCGACTTAGGCAATGAGTTGCTCGATCTACGCCGCAGTATGTTACGGCGCAACAGGCCAGTGGGTGATAAATTTCATTCATCTCCAGATCGTCAAGATATCCGGGATGAAGTTTTCAATGTTATTCAGCGCCATCAATTTGTTCTAGATTCGACAATTCTGGAAAAATCCAAGGCGCAACCGCAAACGCGATCGGATGAAGCAACATTTTATCAATATGCTTGGTTTTACCACGCAAAGTATCTTACGCCGCGCGTGTGTTTTGGTGACAATGATGTCCTTGTCACAGCGGCAGCTCTAGAAACCAAAGTGGGCAAGGCCGCATTTAAGAACGCATTCAACAACGCAATCCAAGCTGTAAAGCCACCTCATGCAAGACTCGTTACGGATTTCCCTGCTTCAAATGCAGACCCTTGCTTGTGGGCTGCGGACTATTGCTGTTGGGCAATTCAGAGAAAATGGGAATTGCAAGATATGAGATCGTACGATCTAATCGGTGACAAGGTGCGTTCAGAGTACGATTTATGGAGAAGAGGAAATCACCATTTTTACTGAGAAAAAACGTGGTGCAGCCCGCACCACCAACTATCTCTAAGAGCGACCCGAGGGCTTTTCATCGGGGAAAGGGCTGCACCCAGCAACTTCAATATAGGCGCAAGTCATTGACTCGTCAAGCTATTTTTCGTTTCGTTTCCGAAATGGATGTGAAAAGAAAAGATCTTTTTGTACCAATGACTTAGCGCGCCTTTTTGCTTGTAAGGGCGAATCATCATGCAACAGGCCCTCCGTAAGTTAACCGCTTGCCTGTTACCTTGATCAAAGCCTTGTTCGCGCGGCCTTCGTCATTGGTGCCAACGGCAACACGATTTGAATAGCGGAAATCGAATTCTGCCAAATAACGGTGAAGGTGCTTTTCACTGCAATGCTGATAAACGCCCTTCATGCCGCGCTTGAAAATCGAATAAAAACCTTCAACAGTATTTGTCGAAACAATGCCGCGAACATATTCATCATTTGTGTGATTAACAAATTCATGGCTGGCAAATTTCTTACCGATTGCGCGATATTGAAGCGCATCGTCTGTCATTATGTTGGTTTCTTTTTTGATGTTGGCCAGCATAGGGCCTTCAACATCAAAACGACGATGGCCAGCGGTATGAAAGCTACGGGCTTCACCACCGCGTTCAACCAAAGTAACAACCACATTTTTAAAGCCCTTGCCCTTGGTGCCAGTAGGTACAAGATCGGTTTTGCCAATGAAGGTTTCGTCAACTTCTACAATCTTGCCTTCACCGCCCATAGGTTCGGTATTGGCACCCTGCATTGCAAAGCGGATACGATGGCAAAGAAACCACGAAGTTTTGTAAGTAATTTCCAAAGTGCGGTGCATTTGATGGGCGCTAATGCCCTTCTTGCTGCTGCACATAAGGTGGATGGCCTGCAACCATTTAAACAATGGAATGTGGCTTTCTTCAAAAATAGTGCCCATGCGAACCGTGAACTGGCTACGGCAATCGGCGCACTTATAGAGGCCATGACGCTCAATGCCTTCTGGGTTCTTTTTAGAGGCTTTGGAGCGAACGCCTGCAAGTTTGTATGGTTTCTTGATCGAACCGCAATGATGGCACACAGGGCCTTCTGGCCATAGAACAGCTTCTACATGCTCAAAGGCGGCGGCTTCATTGTGAAAGTATGGTTTCGATAAAATAGACATTGGCTTAACTCCTAGCCAAATATCTAGCCTATTGGTTTGGGTTTGTCAAATATATAATCGCCAAACAGAGTCAAGAACATTTAAAGAACACGCTCACATTTCCCACAATGCTTGCAATCTTTGGGCGGCGGTTCGGGCAAAGCTTTGCGTTAAGGCTTTGCGCCGCGAAGCATGCAGCGGATGGTCAGATGCGGGCCGCATAATTTCAGCGCCCCATTGATCAGCGATGATTAACCCCGCCTCTGACGGGATTAAAGCCGCATCCATGGTTTGAGGAATGGCGAAAAAAAATGTGTCGCAATACTCTCGATAATCTGGCCATTTATCATCGGCATAAAAATCTTCCGCCGATGATTTGATTTCGATGATCCAAATTTTGCCATCTGCGCCCAAGCCAATCACATCGGCCCGACGACCTGAAGCAAGCGTGAATTCATGCAAAATAACATAATTATGGGCTTTCAGAAGCCGTGCCACACCACGTTGGATTGCCAAGGCCGTTTCAGATTGGCGGCCATCGGGTTTAAGAATGGGGCCGGAGGCTTCCACTCAATCCTCATCAAATTTCGAGGCCACCAATTTTTCCAATGCATCAAGCGCTGCTTCAGCCTGTGGCCCTGATGCTTCCACGTCTACCGAAGTGCCCATGCTGGCCGCCAGCATCATCAAACCCATGATTGAGGTTCCTGGAACACTCATGCCATCTTTGCTGACCAGAACTGAAGAATCAAAGCCTTCGGCACATTTTACAAATTTGGCCGATGCCCGTGCGTGCAAGCCACGCTGGTTGATAATGGCAAATTGGCGTTTTAAAATTGCCATCATTCACCTTGCAAGACTTGGCTGGCAATATTGATATATTTTCGGCCTGCATCTTGGGCGGAACTTGCGGCTTTGTGCAAATTACAATCTTTGCGTACGCGGGCCAGTTTTACCAACATAGGCAAATTAAGGCCGGCCACCACTTCAACACGACCCTCTTCCAAAAGCGATATGGCCAGGTTTGAAGGTGTTCCACCAAACATATCCGTCAGCACAATAACCCCTTGGCCCTCATCGACTTTGGCGATGCTGGCGGCGATATCATTTCGGCGAATATCCATTTTATCATCTGGGCCGATGCACACAGCTTCGATGTTGTCTTGCTTTCCCACCACATGTTCAAGCGCGTAAATAAATTCAAGCGCCAATTTACCATGGGTGACCAGCACCAATCCGATCATTAAGTTTCAGCCCCGATCTATCGTCAAAGGAGTTGTTCTCTAAAGCAAAACGCAGAAGAATTGAAGTGTTTTGAATATCTATCTTAACTGAAAGAAATTCAGTGCGGCTTCAACCTTGTTGGCGGCGGCGGCAGACTGTGGATCAAGGCAAAATCGGCAGACCCGAAGGCCCAATATCTCATCGACCAATTCATGTGGTTCCGGCATGCGCGTAATCTTTTCAAACGGTTGAAGATCGACCACCAATTTGATTTCAACTTCGGGCACAAAGGCGCAAGTGACAATGCCCAGACCACGGATTTCAAGTTTCCCTGCAAGTGCAGCCGGTGCTGAGGCCAAAAGCATATTGTTTTCAAACCGCAGGTTAACCTGATCATCGGCCACAAGTTTGGCTGTGCTGGCCATGAGTTGTAAACACAATTGAGATTTGCCGCTGCCCGAAGCACCTCTGATCAAAACACCAATTTTGCCATAAGCCACCGCACTGGCGTGGTGCAAACTCATGACGCAGGTTTCCAATCATCAGGAACAGCGGGAATGCGAACAATAAAGCGGGCACCCAAGATTGGCTGTTCAGCGCCTTCAGCCGTGGCTTTGCCCAGTTTGTTTTCAGCCCAGATGCGGCCTTTATGCGCTTCAACCACTTGGCGCGAAATGGCAAGACCAAGGCCAGAGTTACGGCCAAAACTTTGCGTTGGTCTGTCTGTGTAAAAGCGTTCAAAAACCCGTTCAAGGTTTTCCGGGCTGATGCCGGGGCCATGATCTTCCAGACGCACCTCTACATCTGGTCCCACACGGCGCACCCGCATGTTCAGGTTTGTGCCTTCGGCTGTGAACGAGCGGGCATTATCAATCAAGTTACGAAACACTTGGCCAAGCCTTGAATCATGGCCCACGATAACAAAGGCGTTGGGTTTGTCTTTCTTTTCTGAAATGGCCACTTCCACTTTGGCCATATTGGGTTTTGCAGTTTCATTGGCATGATCAGCAATATTTTTGGCAAGCTTGGCCAGATCCATGGGTTGGGCTTCACTTCTGGCCAATTCAGCATCAAGGCGCGATGCATCTGAAATATCAGAGATCAGCCTGTCCATCCGCTGCACATCATGAACAACAATTTCGATCAGCTTGCCGCGCTGTTCATCGGTTTTTACAAAGGATAATGTTTCAACGGCGCTGCGCAGCGAAGTGAGCGGGTTTTTTAATTCATGGGCCACATCGGCAGCAAAAGCTTCAATGGCTTCGATGCGTTTATAAAGGGCGGTTGTCATATGCCGCAATGATCCTGAAAGCTGACCAATTTCATCGGTGCGCCCAGTAAAATCTGGAATTTCGATACGGCTGTGATTAACACCGCGCCGCACCTGATCGGCCGCTGCTGAAAGCCTGCGTATGGGCCGCGCAATGGTGCTGGCCAAAAGGGCTGAAAGTAACAGCGCCACCAAAGCCGTAAAGCCGAAGGT
>JAYUHQ010000094.1:0-2155 GCA_043766895.1 Aestuariivirga sp. | reverse complement strand
AAACGCCATCCACATCATAATCACTGATGATGCCGATTTTTTCATGCGTGATAATTGCTTGTGCCAAACGCGCGGCACCTTTTTCCATATCCATCAAGCTTGAAGGTTTGGGCATAAGCCCACGCAAAGTTGGGTTGAGGTAATGTTCAACCTGCTCAAGCCCAACGCCCCGCGCCGCCATCACACGGCCCAAAATTTCGGGCAGATCGTGCTTTTCAGCAATCGTTTGGGCCAAGCGCTGATCATCCAACCTGGCTTGCCACCGTTGCCCCTTGGCCGAGCGCGTGATGTTCAGAAAAGCGGCGTTAGAATCGTTCAATACGGATCACCCTTGGGGTGCCTGCCACATGACCGTCTTTTTCAATTCTCTCCATCGCCTTTTTCAATGAAGCTTCAAGCGTGTCATGGGTGATCAAAATAAACTGGGCCTTGGCGCGGGGGGCGGAAGAATCCACTTTGCCATGTTGCACAATGCTTTCAATCGAGATTTTTTCATCGGCCAAAATTGTGGCAATGGCTGCCACGGCGCCGGGCCTGTCATGCAGATCAAGCGATACATAAAAGCCACCCTCATGGGCGCGCGGCGATGAAGCCTTGTATTTTTTAAGCATCGTGGCAGGCACGCCAAATGTGGGGCGAAAGTTACCGCGCGCAATATCCACAATATCAGAAAGAACGGCAGACGCTGTTGGGTGTGCGCCAGCGCCACGGCCCTCAAGCACCAAATCACCCACAAAATCACCCTTCACCACAATGGCGTTGAACACATCATCGGTTTCAGAAACGGGTGAACCACGTTTGATCAGCGTTGGGTGAACGCGCTGTTCAATGCCAGAATCATAAGCCACGGCAACGCCAAGAAGCTTAATTTTATAGCCAAGTTCAGCGGCGTTGCGAATATCAGCCAAAGCCACATTCTCAATGCCTTCGATGTTGATAGCAGCAAGGTTCACTTCGGTGCCAAAAGCCAACGATGTAAGAACGGCAAGTTTATGGGCCGTGTCAAAACCGCCCACATCAAAAGTTGGGTCTGCTTCGGCATAGCCCAATTCTTGGGCCTCTTTCAGCACATCATCAAAGCTTCTGCCCTCATCGCCCATTTTTGTCAGAATGTAATTGCATGTGCCATTCATAATGCCGAAAACCCGATTGGGTGCATTGCCAACCAAACCTTCACGCAAGGCTTTGATCACGGGAATGCCGCCAGCCACTGCCGCTTCAAAATTAAGTGCAACGCCTTTGGCCTCTGCTGCTCTGGCCAAAGCCACGCCATGGTGGGCCAGCAAAGCCTTGTTGGCTGTGATCACATGTTTGCCTGCAGCGATTGCCGCTTCCACCGCGTTTTTTGCGGGGCCGGAATCGCCACCAATCAATTCGATGAACACATCAATTCCGGCTGATTTGGCCAAAGCCACCGGATCATCATGCCATTCAAGGTTGGAAAGATCGTGATGTCCTCTCGGTTTAGATTTATCGCGAGCAGAAACGCCAGTTACTTTAACCGGCTTGCCGCCGCGCGCGGCAAGTGCATCACCATGTTTGGCCAAAATGTCGAGTACGCCGACACCCACAGTTCCAAGTCCTGCAATACCCAATCTTAATGCGTTTGACATATCATGCTTCCTAATTGGGCTGCTTATGGCGACAAGGCGCCGATTTGTCTATAAACACTGCCATCATGACCGATTCAAAGCCCACCTCAACCGATTTCAAGCTGCCTGATATGGTGAAGCTTGCTCAAAATTTGACCCAAGTGTTTCAGCGCGGCGCCGAAATTGCCAAGATGATTGCTGAGCGTCCTGACATTCAAAAACGAGAAGCTGACATTCAAATTTTGCCGATGGAGCAAGTGGCAAAAACGCTTGGCAAGGTTTTTGATTATTACATGAATGATAAGCCAAAGTTGATGATGGCCCAGATGCAGTTGTGGCAGGGTTACACAATGCTTTGGCATGCGGCTTGGGCCAAGGCTTTGGGCCAGCAAATTGCCCCAATGATCATGCCTGCTCGCAATGACAAGCGCTTCAAAGATAAAGATTGGCAGGAAAACGCGGCCTTTGATTTTATGAAGCAAGCCTATTTGGTTTCAGCAAAATGGGCCCAAGATATGGTTGCCAATGCCGATGGCCTTGAAGAACACGATAAGCAAAAAGCC
>JAYUHQ010000093.1:0-5829 GCA_043766895.1 Aestuariivirga sp. | reverse complement strand
TGACAGAGGGGCAGCGAATAAGGTCTTGCAGAATGGCAACGGGATCGGCGTGTTTCATGGCACCAGTATAGCCTATTGTATCAGCCTTGGCCTAGCGGCTTGTGCCAAGGCGGGGGCATCATCCAATTCCAAGCTTTCGATTTTCTGGGCGCGCTTTAATACACGATTGGTTGAAGTGGTCAGTTCATCCAAATCGCTTGCGGTTTGGCCAAAATGTTTGCGCATATTGCCCAAACGATCATTCAGGCGGTTCACATCTTCCAACATTTTAATCACTTCAGCTTGGATAACGCCGGCCTGTTCACGCATGGCCGCATCACGCACAATGGCCTGCATGGTTTGGATGAGCAACATCAACACATTGGGCGAGGCTAAAATAATCCGAGAACGATGGGCCCGCTGCACCACATCTTCAAATTTTTCGTTGATCTCGGCGTAAACCGATTCAGAGGGCACAAACATGATGGCGGTTTCATGGGTTTCGCCGTTGATCAAATATTTTTCAGAAATGTCTTTCACATGCTTGGCCATGTCGCTGCGCAAACGCGTCTCTGCAGCTTTGCGCAAAACATCATCTCCAGCGGCGCGCATATCATTATAGGCTTCCAACGGAAACTTTGCGTCAATCACCAATTTCAATTTCGAATCCGGCAGCGAAATCACACAATCTGGCCTTGTGCCATTTGAAAGCGTTGCCTGAAACTCAAAAGCTTTGCTGTGAAGGCCATCTGAAACAATGGCTTCCATGCGCCCTTGGCCAAATGCGCCACGGGTTTGCTTGTTGTTGAGAATATCTTTCAGAGACAGCATTTCGCCTGACAGGTTTTTCAAATTTGCCTGGGCGGCATCAATCACCGCCAAACGCTCATGCAAGGCACCCAATGATTGCGTGGTGCGTTGGGACTGTTCGGTTAGGCCTTGGCCCACGCGCTGGCCCACCGCTTCCAAACGCTCATCAATCGAACGCTGCAAGTGCACTTGATTGCTTTGGGCTTGGGCCGAAAAATGGTTGAGAACGCCCGAAAGCTCCGCCAAGCGATATTCCAGATCAGCGCTTCGCGATTGGGCTTCAGCACGTTCGGCCGCGCGGTTTGAAAGGCCGCGCCAGGCAAAAACAAGTGCCAGCACAAGTAGAAAAAGCCCCAAGGCAAGCGTTGCGATCAGGCCATCAAAAAGACTGATACTGTGGGAACCAAATTGAATGATCGGCGTTTCAAGTTGCATGGAACAAACCATAAACCGATTCGGAGTTCATGCCACTTTAAAAGAGGAGAGGCCCGCTCAAAACTTACGCATTTGAACGGGCCTCGAGATCCGCAACAACTCGGGACGGCGACAGGAGCAGCCACGGATCATTTAAGTGTGACGGGAAAATGGGAAGGTGAAAGGTGTTGTCGCCTCGCCGATTCCCCGTCTCGATGAAGTGAGACTGACCCTCAATCACGGCGTCAAAGCAGCGCGAAACGGGCAACGGCAAGGTTATTTTGCGGCAGGAAAAAGGCAGCTAGGCCAGCCGCTTTATGGCCGTGATGGGCTTTTCAGAGCGGGCCACAACATCTGCGAGTGGTTCAGACGTGGTTTTCATGGCATGGCCGTTGGCATGAAGCAGTTGGGTTGCATTTTGCATGATGCCCACGTGGCCTGGCCAAAATATTAAATCACCGCGGCGCAAATTATCATGGTCAAGAACCACAGCGCCCAAGCTTTGTTCCTGCATGTCCGAATCACGTGGGGCATCAACGCCACAGGCTTGAAGGGCCGTTTGCACCAACCCAGAACAATCAATGCCGTAAATGGATTTTCCGCCCCAAAAATAGGGCACATTCAAATAGTCTTCAGCAACGGCCACAAAATCTTGGGCATGTGCGGTAAGCCCGCCAAGATGGCCCGCAAAAACAAAGCCGCCAGCATGCAACGCAGCATAAGAGCGATGGTGGGCCACAACACACACATGGGCATGGCGGGTGATGAATTGAACGGGGCCAGACTTCAAATCAGGCTTGGGATAAATCATCGTGGAAGGCACGACAACCTTATGCGTGGCGGCCAAAATTTCGGGCCGCAAGGCAGCGCTTTCAACATAGCCAACATAATGGTCGCGGCTGAGCTTTACCCAAGCCCAACCATTTCTATTTTCAAACACCAAGCACGTTTCGCCCAGCAAGGCTTGTGTGGTTTGGGGCGCATCAATTTCAGGCCGCTTGAGAATGGAGGCGATAGGCTTTGCGATTTGAAACATCACGCCGTTGACAAACTGTTGTGCATCAACGTGGCCGCGCAAGGCCGCATCGGCCAAATCTGCCCGATAAGCATTCACGCGTGGATCAAGTTTCAGCACTTAAATCTCCTTGGCGCGGGCGGCAATAAAATCGCCCAAGCGTTCTAAAAACAACGAACCCTTTACCGTGCGTTGGATTAACACATTGCGCATATCGGTTGCATCACGGCGGCGAGAAACAAGCCCAAGCTTTCCCATGGCGTCCAATGCACGGGTGATGACGGGTTTGGAAACATTTAGTTTTTGCGCAAGGCCGCGCACGGTGTGGGGCGGTGCCTCGAGATAGACCCCCAACAGAATTGTCAATTGACGCACCGAAAGATCAGGCTCATCATCCTTCACTTGGGCCAAGCCCACGTCGTGCCACAGTTGTAATGCTTGGGCCGTTGAAAGCACGGCAGTTGAAAGCGGAAGTGACATTGGGCAAGCCTTCGTTTCGGAACCGTTTCATTTTCGCTTATTGCAGAGAATAAGCAAGACTATTTTCTGCCATCGCGTTCATCACGGAGTTGATTTGTACCTTTAGTCGTTCAAGCCCTTGCCGTTGAGGATTGCGGGGATTGATTTTTCAATTCTGGCTTGGCGGGTTTTTGATTGTTTCGCTGCCGCAAAGAACAGTTGATAGGCCCTTTGCCTTCCGGGCGTTAAGGCTTGAAATGCAGATCTCAGATGGGGCATCTCATTTAGTTTGGCAACCAATTCATCTGGCAACTGAAGATCAGTTTGCTTCTTCAATTCTAACTTTAACCCGGCTTTTTCAAGCGCAATGGCCTGTTCGATGAAATTGTGAATTGTCTCACTCATTTCAATGATTTGTGAAAGTTTGGTGAAGCGAATTTGGCGCGCCGCCTGCACGTTTTCAGTTTGTTGAACCAAAATTCCGGCAGGGTCTTTCAGCAGCGCGCCTTGGAAAAACAACAGGGCACAATAGTGTTTAAACCCATGAATAAGCACAATGTTGCTGCCGTTCAAAACATAACAAGGCTTATACCATTTGAACTCTTCGTCCAGCCCACAGCCTAAGCAAATAGCCCGAAGCTGGGCCATTTCTGCGGCCCAGACCTTTTCTTTGCTGAGAAAAAGATCAACCTTTGGGTTCATCAACTATTCCTTATATTTCTCGGCAATCACGGCAAACATGGCGCGCATGGCTTGGGCTTCACCACCTTTTGGCCTTCCGGGCTTTGCATTTGGCACCCAGCCGAAAAGATCAAAGTGAACATAGGCCTTGGCCTTTTCAACAAAACGATTGAGAAATAAAGCTGCTGTAATAGAGCCCGCAAACCCGCCAGCACCCGCGTTGTTCACATCCGCAATGGGCGTGTCGATCATGCTGTCATAAGGCTTCCACAACGGCAATTGCCACAGCGGGTCATTCACCGCCATGCTGTGGTGGGCAATGCGTGATGCAAGCTTTTGATCATCGGTATAAAATGGCGGAAGGTCGGGCCCCAAGGCCACGCGGGCAGCGCCTGTGAGCGTTGCCATATCAATCAACAAATCGGGCGCTTCCTCATCGGCCCACGATAGCGCTTCGCACAAAACCAAACGACCTTCAGCATCGGTGTTGCCAATTTCCACGGTTAGGCCTTTTCGGGTTTTGAAAACATCGCCCGGCCTGAAGGCATTGCCCGCAATGGAATTTTCAACAGCAGGAATGAGCACGCGCAAACGCACTGGCAATTGTGCCTGCATGATTAATTGCGCCAAGCCCAACACGTTGGCCGCACCCCCCATATCTTTTTTCATAAGCAACATGCCCGCCGATGGTTTGATATCAAGGCCGCCTGTATCAAAACAAACCCCCTTGCCCACCAGGGTCACCTTAGGGTCAGTGGCCTTGCCCCAGATAAATTCAATCAAGCGCGGCGCGCGCGGTGAGGCTTGGCCGACAATTGCAATCAAGGGAAATTCCTTGGCCAGTTCTTTACCTGCTATGGTTTTGAACTTGGCCTTGTGGGCCGAAGCAATTTGGCGGGCCGCATCTTCCAATTCTGCTGGGCCAAAAAGATTGGCTGGCGCATTGATCATATCGCGCACCGCAAAGCTGGCATTGATCTGAGCAAAAAGTTGTTGATGATCAACAGTTTTAGGAATTTGCAATGTGATGTGTTTGGCATTGGTTTTGCGAAATGGGTCATAGCGATAAAGCTCTAACGCCCAGCCCAAGGCCGTCAGCTGCGCATTGTCGAGCGGTGTTGAAAATTCATAATGGCCAGCCGGCAATTTGCTGGCAATTGCGCCCAGTGCAAAAGGATCTGCATCACGGGTTGGCGCACCCACCCAAAATTCGGTGATGTCGCCTTGGGCGTTAGAATGAGCCAAGAGAGCAAGGCTTGCCGCTTCAAAACCATGGGCTGCGGCCAAGCGCTTTTGCGGCGCTCCCGCTTTGGACAGTTCGGCCTTGCTGATCACGCGCAGGGCAATGGGCTTTAGGCCTTTTGCTGATTTAAAAATTTCCTCGGCCTTTACCATAATGCTTGTCCTCGAATCTGCGTTTGATGATGGTTAATAGTTTATTGAGGAAAGATCAGCATTGTAAGACCTGTTCGTTTTGTTCAGGGGTTTTAATGCGCCAATTTTCATCGTCACTTTTGCGGAAAAGCTTTTTGCCGCTGGTGTTGGTTGCGGTTTTGGGCGCGGGCTGCACGAGCAAAGATGCCAAACTTTCTGCTGATCCTGTCACCACAGGCAGTTTGGCACCCACAGGAGCGCCGCAAGCTGGATCCTTCGTGAAAACCCAAGAGTTGTCTAAGGCGTGGGTGGCCCATCCTGGTGATACCCAAATTGGGTTTGACTATGCCGCTGCCCTTGAAAAGCTTGGCCAAACAGATACGCAAATTGATGTTTTAAAATCGGTTTCAATTGCCCACCCTACAGACAATCCATTGCAAGCCCGCATTGGCAAACAACTTTTGGCGGCCCAACGCCCGGGCGAAGCCGTGGTTGTGTTAAGCCGTGCTGTGGCTGCTGATGGCAATGATTGGAAATCGCTTTCTGCCTTGGGTTCAGCCTATGATCAGCAAGGCCAATATGAAATGGCGCGCCAAGAATATAGCAAGGCTTTGGCGCTTCAGCCCGGATCACTTTCCATTCAAAACAACATGGCCATGTCTTTTGCGTTGCAAGGCAAATTGCCTGACGCTGAAAAGATTTTGCGCAGCGCCTTAGACCAGCCTGGTGCGGCGGCACAACCGCGCATTCGGCAAAACTTGGCTTTGGTGGTTGGCCTTGGCGGACATTTTGATGAGGCCCGAAAAATTGCCAGTGCCGATCTTCCGCCCGAACAGGTGGAAGCCAATTTGGCCTATTTGCAGCAAATGCTGGCCCAGCCCAACACATGGGCCCAGCTTTCAAACCAAAATACGACTAACTAGAAGCCTTTAGGGTTTTTACCGCAGCCAATGCCCTGTTGCGCGCCGTGGCATGATCCACCATTGGTTTTGGATAGACTTTGGGCGGCACTGGCATATCCCAAGGGCAGTGGATAAATTCAGTTGGCACAGAGGCCAATTCCGGGATCCATTTCTTCACATAAGCACCATCTGGGT
>JAYUHQ010000092.1:0-2163 GCA_043766895.1 Aestuariivirga sp. | reverse complement strand
GGATGATCACTTCGCCCACGCGGCCCATGGCTTGGCTATCTGATGAGATCATCGAGAAGGCGCCCAGATCATGCAAAATATCTTCAGCGGCAATGGTTTCTTTGCGAATGCGGCTTTCAGCAAAAGCAATATCTTCTGGAATTTGGGGCGACAAGTGATGGCACACCATCAACATATCCAAATGCTCCGCCACGGTGTTGATGGTGTAGGGCCGCGTGGGGTTGGTGGATGATGGCAACACATTGGGCAGGCTTGCCACTTTGATAATATCAGGCGCATGGCCACCGCCTGCACCTTCGGTGTGGAAGGTGTGGATGGTGCGGCCTTTGAATGCGGCAATGGTGGCTTCCACAAAACCAGACTCGTTCAACGTGTCTGTGTGAATGGCCACCTGCACATCATAGGCATCAGCCACGCTTAAACAATTATCAATGGCGGCGGGCGTTGTGCCCCAATCTTCATGCAGCTTTAGCCCACACGCACCTGCCAAAATCATTTCTTCCAAGGGGGCCGCAAGCGAGGCATTGCCTTTGCCCATAAACCCTAAGTTCATGGGAAAAGCATCCGCCGCTTCAATCATGCGTTCCAAATGCCAAGCGCCTGTGCAGGTTGTGGCCAATGTGCCGTGGGCTGGGCCAGTGCCACCGCCCAACATGGTGGTGATGCCTGAATAGAGCGCCTCTTCAAGCTGTTGGGGGGCGATAAAATGAATGTGGCTATCAACGCCGCCAGCGGTGAGAATTTTGCCCTCTCCTGCGATAATTTCAGTGGAAGGGCCAATGATGATCGTTACGGCGTTCTGCGTATCAGGATTGCCCGCCTTGCCAATGGCGGCGATGCGGCCTTCCTTCAGGCCAATATCGGCTTTGTAAATTCCCGAATGATCAACCACCAACGCATTGGTGATGACCGTATCCATCGCCCCTTGTGCCCGCGTGGCTTGGGATTGGCCCATGCCATCACGGATCACCTTGCCACCACCGAATTTCACTTCTTCGCCATAGAGCGTGAAATCTTTTTCAACTTCGATGATCAGTTCAGTATCAGCCAAACGCACTTTATCGCCCACTGTGGGGCCATACATTTGGGCATAGGTTTGACGTGAAATTTTTGCCATCACAGTGCGCCCATCACTTTGCCTTGGAAACCATAAATTTTTCGCGATCCACCAATTGGCACCAAGGTCACATCGCGGCGCTGGCCCGGTTCAAAGCGAACGGCGGTTCCTGCCGCAATATCCAAGCGCATGCCACGCGCGGCCGCGCGATCAAAATCCAAGCTCTCGTTGGTTTCAAAGAAATGATAATGGCTGCCCACTTGAATGGGCCTGTCGCCCATGTTGGCCACTTGTAGCGTGACACGTTTTGCGCCGACATTCAGTTCAATATCGCCAGACTTTGTAAAGACTTCACCGGGGATCATGTTGGCCTCTTATCTTATGGGGTGGTGAACGGTGACAAGTTTTGTGCCATCAGGAAATGTGGCCTCAACCTGCACATCATGGATCATATCAGCAATGCCATCCATCACTTGGGCTTTAGACACCACATGGGCTGCCTGTTGCATCAAATCAGCAACGCTTCTTCCATCACGGGCCCCCTCAACAACAAATTCAGTGATCAAGGCAATGGCTTCGGGGTGATTGAGTTTCACGCCGCGTTCCAAACGCTTGCGCGCCACAATGGCCGCCATGGCGATCAACAACTTATCTTTTTCACGTGGCGTGAGTTGCATAGTCTTTCCTCATGCAGTCCAAATTTTAGGCAAGGCTTCTGCCCCTGCCAAGACCTTGATTGCGGGAATCAAGGCTTTGCGCAAGGTATAGCCATCTTTGGCAATGAACCTTGCAATCAGCTTGCCATTCCACGCCGAGGCTGCAGAAAATTCGCGCATGGCTTCCAGTTTTGTTTCGGCATCAGCTGCCACATAGATAACTGTGGCCATGGAGTGTGCGCCATTGAGTGTGGCTAAAGACACCGGAAGTTTTGGCCCCAATTTCAGATCTTCAGCATGGAGAAGCTTTCCATCACGCCAAATGCGCCAACGATCTTTCAAATGGAGTGATGTGATTTTTTCATTCATCTCAGTGCGGCCAAAGATGATGGGTTCAATACTGAGAAATTTTGCTGTGTGCGCCAAGGTCACTGTATAGGTGCGGGCCAA
>JAYUHQ010000091.1:0-5842 GCA_043766895.1 Aestuariivirga sp. | reverse complement strand
TGGCCGGAATTATGGGGCCACAAAAATTTGCAGAAACCTTTAAGAGTGTAAATGAAACAAGCAATGCGAATGATTTGCATCCTGCTGCTGTTAAAACTGCCAATGCAGGCGCAACTGTAGCTGAAGCCAATGCAGGCGTTGCGCCTATTGTTGCTGGTGCTACAGCAAACAAGGCCGTTGGTGAAGGCCAAGTAGCGGCTGCACAAGGCGGCGCGGCTGTTCCAATGGTGCAAGCCGATCTTACGGGTAAGCAAGCAACTGCTGCAAAAACGGCGTCTGATATGAAGGTCGCGCAAGATCAACTTAAGCTTGATCGAGAAAAGGCCATTGCCGATACCACAGTAAAAACGCAAGAACTTCAACAGAAATATGGAACGCTTCCCGATGCTGTAGCTGCAATTCGTGACACAAGTGTTGAAAAGGCTGTTGCCGCAAAAGCGCAAGCCGATAGGTTTAATAATTTCGCAAATAAATATGAAGCATTTGGTGCTAATTTATCGAGTAGCCCCGCCATAAATACCGCTGCAAAAATATTCAATCAAACAGTAGGCACAGGGTCGGAAGCAATTAACTTCCAAAATGAATATGCCCGTCTTAGAGCGGCTGGTATTGCAGACAATTTGCCGCCGCAAGTTCAACGGTTGACGGATAGCGATTTAAAGATTTTTGCAAACGGTATTCCAAAAGATACCGATACGCCAGAACGGGCCGTTGCTTTCTTGCGTTCAATGGCCACCATGAAACAACTCGAAGCAATCAATGAAGATGCAAAATCGCAATGGGTTGCTGCAAATCATATGGGCGGCTTAGGCCCTTCAAAAAATGATATTGAAATTGAAGGCATGGCAGTTCCAAAAGGCATGGCGTTTCCGGCTTTCATTCGTCAATACCAAACAATAAAAATGAAAGATTACTTCCAACAACTCGCCAATGATACAGTTCAAAATTCAGGCATTCTAAAATATGCGACTCCACAGCCAAATACAGTTGGCGGTTCGCAATGACAGATTCGACTTTACAGGTAGCACCACAACAGCAACCAACCGTTTTGGAGGCCGCACAAGCGCGGGTTGCTGCAAACATTCCTGTTGATCAATTAAACCAAATTCTTCATGCTTATCAAACGGGCGCAATGGCCCCTGCTGATGCTTCAAAATTTGAACAAAGCGTTCATAGCGGTTTGATTGCATTGCCTGATAATTTTCATTTGGCAGGAAAGCCGCCAGCAAATCCTGAAAAACCACAAGTTGAAATTCCGCAAGCGGCTGTTGACGCTTACAATATCGCTGCAAAAAATCCATATGACAAAGGTGCAATGGATTATAATACGCGCTTAAACTTTGATAAGCTTCTCGCAAATGGAACGGCAAAACTTCCGTCTGGTTCGGTACTTAATCAGACATATCTCGGTGTTACTGGCAACGCTGCGGAAGCTCTTACTGGCAATCTCAGGTCAACGCCAGCGACAAAAAATAATCCAGACTATTCGACAATGCCTGAATTGAATAGCCTTTCAATGCCATCTGCAAAATCTGGCCTTGGTACAATGCTTTCGACAAATCCAAAAGAAATTGCGCAAATCATTCAAACGCAATTCCCCAAGGTTGGTGTATCGCAAGATGAACGCGGCAATTATCTTTTCAAGTCGGGTGAAGATGGGAAAACCTATGCTTTAAAGCCAGGTGCTTCGCTTGATGATGTGATCAAAGGCGTTGGCTTATTGGCATCATTCACGCCAGCCGGACGCGCTGAAAGTGTGTTAGGCGGGGCAGCGGCAAGCGGCGCAACTCAATTGACGATGGATGCTTCAAAAGCCGCTGTTGGTGGCGATGCTGTTGATCCTAAAAATGCTTTGATTGCGGGCGGTATCGGCGCGGCCATTCCTGTTGTTGGAAAAGTTATAGGCGCTGGCAAAGCTATGTTGCAGGGCGATGCAAAGGCTGGCACGGAAGCCGCTAGCGCTGCTACTGCCCCTGTAGCAGACGCCACAGGCAATGTTGCACGTGAAACGCCGCCGCCTGTTGGCACGGATCCTATGGCACCAAGGCCAGCAAACCCTACTGTTGATGGTGTTACCGATCGGATTGTGAATGTTGAAAGCAAAGGCGTTGCCGATGCAAAGAATCCTAATTCATCCGCGAGCGGCGCTGGCCAATTTCTCAATTCAACTTGGCTTGATACGGTCAAGAAATATGCACCTGATATTGCAGCGGGCAAAACAGACACGCAAATCATTGCACTAAAATCAGATGCTGATTTATCGCGGCAAATGGTGAAAGCCTATGCGGATGAAAACGCAGGCATACTATCGGCTGAAGGCCATGCGCCCACGGCTGGTAATCTTTATCTTGCACACTTTGCAGGGCCACAAGGGGCGATTGATTTGCTCAATGCCGATGCTGGGGCATCAGCAAAATCTATTCTAGGATCCAAAGTTATTGCCGCAAATCCATTTCTAAAAGACATGAGCGCTAGCGATGTTGTCGAATGGGCGGCTAACCGTATGAAGGGGGCTGATAGTGCTGCCCCTGAAGCTGCTACAGCGGCAAAAAACGCGGCGGGCGCAACGGCAACCGATAGTGCTGTAAACGGCGCTGGCAATACCGCAACGCCTTATCTATCAACGATTGATCTTGCCAAAACCGCAAGGGAAGCGGCCATGGGTGGCCCTAACTCAGATGCGGCCAAAGCTATTCTCGTTGATCAAGCCGCACCAAATGCAGGCCGTGTTGCCGCTGCTAAAAACCTCGGTATGGAAGGCGATCTGCAACCCGAACATCTTTCTGATAATCCAAATTATCGCTCATTCACGGGCATTCTAAAATCATCCCCAGGCTCTGCGACAAGCATTAATGAGGCGGCTGGCCTTGAACGCGCAGCAACCAAAGCAAATGATCTAATCGAAAAACTTGGTGGCACTAAAGACATTAGTTCAATGTCTGAAAACGTCAAAGCAGGGATGCAAGACACACAGAAAACCCTACAGGCGCAAGGCGATGGGCTTTATGCAAAAGTTCGTGCTGCTATTCCGGCAACAGCGCCCGCTGAAGCAAGCAATGTTTTAAGCTTTATTGATCAACGCGCAAAGGATTTGGGCGGCGTTGAAAACCTCTCACCAACTGAACGCATGATCTATCGCAAGTTAAATCCGCAACCCGTTGATGCGGCCCAAAGTGCAGCGCCGATTGCGGAAGGCCAAACCATAACCGCCGCTGAATATCGTGCGATGCAAGCGGCTAAGGCAAGCGGAGCAACAGACGTAAAACAACCCACATATGCTTTGCTTGATAGCATTCGGCAAGATGTTGGCAACAGCTTGAAAAATGCAGGGCCATATAAAGACGCTGCAACAGGATTGAAGAAAAGTCTCTATCAAGCGTTAACTGCCGATCAAGAACGTGTGGCCGCTGCTCATGGCGTTGGCGATACATACCAACTTGCAAAACAAACCGTTGCACAGCGCAAAGCTATTGAAGATCACCTCACGGCATTGTTTGGCGAAAGCGCCATGGGAACAATCAATAACGCAGTGAAGGGCGGCATTGAAAACCTTGGCAAGGGCGACACTGCAAAGTTTGCAAACTTCATATCGCACGTTCCTGAAGATATGCGGCAAAATGTTGTCACATCTGGCCTTATTGCTGCTTTTGAAAAAGGTTCACGCTCTGGTAAGATTAACTTCAAAGGTTTCTCGGATTGGTATGAGGGGCTGCTCAAAAACAAGCAGGCCTATAATGCAATCATGGCCAATTTGCCAAAAGATGCGCGCAACAGTTTGGCCGATCTTTATCAAGTTTCTAAAGGCATTTCGCTTGCTGCAAAAGAGTTTGTGCAAACAGGCCGTTTAAATTCTGCTGAAGCTTTGAAGGTGATCAATGAAGGTTTTCAAAAAACCGATAACTTGATGAGCCGCATGTATGAGGTCGCAGGCCATCTCGGAAAACATGCAGGCAAAGCTATTGTGGCTGATATGGTTGGGGGTCACGGTTTAGGAATGGCCACGGCTGTTATTTCTGCATTCAAAAGCAGCGGCAAAGAAGACATGGTGAAGGCTGTTGATGCTATGATTGCATCGCCTGAATTTGAAGCCGCCGCAAAAAAAATCGTAACGGGTGAACCGCAAAAGGGTGCTGCCATTCTTGCGTACAGCAAACCATTTTTAAAATTTGCCCGCGCAATGGGGAACCCGCGCGAAATGACGAATAAAGAACGTTGGATTTTGTCTGCTTTGCAAGCCGACAATAATCAGACGAAACATTAGGAATTAAATTTATGGCTACTCAATCAGTCCGAAGCCCATTTGCAGTATTTTATGATCTTGACGGGTCTGCTTTACAAAATGGATTTGTCTATGTGGGGATTGCAAATCAAAATCCCGAAACAAGTCCGGCTGCAATCTTTTGGGATAGCGCTTTGACACAGCCAGCGCCACAGCCTTTGCGCACAATGAATGGCGCAATCTCAAGAACAGGAACAGTTGCCAACGTTTTTATCAGTGGCGATTTTTCAATTACGGTTCGAGATAAAAAAGGCAATTTGATCTATAGCATTTTGTCGATTGCGACATCTGGCTTGATTGCAGGCTTTGCAGCAAGTGGCGCTAACTCTGATATTACATCATTGCTTGGCCTCACAACAGCTTTAAGCAGTGCGCAAGGCGGCTCGCAAGATTTTTGGTGTGGAAGCGCTACAGGAACGCCAAATGCCATTATAGCCACAGCGGCAATCCCTGCAACAGGATTTAATCTTGCCGCTGGCGTTAAAGTCAAAGTTCTAATCACTGCTGATAATTCAAGCGCCACAACACTCAATGCCAACACGTCTGGCATTAAGGCTGTGCAAATTGCTGGATCAACAGGCCTCATTGCATGTGTTGGTGCTGAATTAAAAGCCGGAATGATTGCCGAATTTGAATATACTGGCACGGTTTGGCAATTGCTCAATCCTGATATTCAAAGTTCAAATTTAAGCTTTGGCAATGTTGTGGCTTTCAACAACGTTACGAATATGAACAGCTCAACAACGTTTAAAGAGCAAACGCTTACGGTTACGGCTGGCAGTGCTGCATGGGATATGAGCTTAGGGCCTAATGCTTTTGTTAATCTCAATGTTGCCACAACCACATTGGCCAATCCAACAAATCAAATTTTAAATCAACAAGGCATTATCCGGTTTTTAGTTGATGCAACGGGTGGACGATTGCTTACTTTTGGCACGTCTTACAATGTTGTGAGCGATGCGTTTTGGTCGGGCGCAAATCGGGAAACGGAATATTTCTATAAAGTCGTTGCAGCAAGCGGCGTGAATAGCATTGAGTTACGGGCAAAAACCCGCGCCTTTGTTCAATATCCATCAGTTGCTACAACATCAGGAACAAGTGTTGATTTCACCAACATTCCTGCATGGGCCAAGCGGATTACGATTTCTCCATTGGGTATTTCAACCAACGGAACAAGTTCCATATTTATGCAGCTTGGTGCAGGAAGTATCACTACAGTAGGGTATCTGGGTGCAAGTTCCTTGATAATTGGTGGAACTACTTCAGTTAACAATTTAAGTTCGGCATTTCTTTTTAACGGTTCAGCATCTGACGTAGCAGCAGCCATCAGGCATGGGTCTGTTACCTTTACACTAATATCAGGAAATTCATGGGTAGCCAGTGGCGGCATTGGCTGGAGTAACTCAAACACACTCTGCACTATTGAGGGGTCAATAGCTCTTTCCGGTACGCTTGATAGGGTTCGCCTCACAACCGCAAACGGCACGGACATATTCGATGCTGGCAGCGTTTCAATTTTGGTTGAGGGGTAAGCAGCTTGGAAACAAAACTCACACAGCAATC
>JAYUHQ010000090.1:0-5876 GCA_043766895.1 Aestuariivirga sp. | reverse complement strand
ATAAACTGCGCGAAATTATGGCCATTACCGATCAGGTTTCGGTGATGCGGCGTGGCGAAATGGTGGCAACCAAAGCAACTGCCAAAACCTCGGTTGAAGAGCTGGCCGAATTAATGGTGGGGCGTAGCGTTTTGCTGCATGTTGAAAAAGGCAAAGCCAATCCGGGCGAAGTGGTTCTGGATGTGCACAATCTGGTTTGGCGCGACCGTAAGGGAACGCCACGTGTGGATGGTGTTTCATTGCAGGTGCGCAAGGGTGAGATTGTGGGCATCGCGGGCGTTTCCGGCAATGGCCAATCTGAATTGTTGGATGTGATTACCGGCATTGCCAAGGCCACATCTGGCCAAGTGTTTTTTGAAGGTGAAGATATAACCGCCCTGCATGATCCATCAATCTTGCGCCAGCGTGGCATGGCGCATGTTCCCGAAGATCGCCAGCACCGTGGCTTAATAACGTCTTTCAGTGCTGCTGAATCAGCAATTCTCGGTTGGCAGAACGATCCAAAACTGGGCCGCAGCTATCATTTGAATTACGATGCCGTCATCTCACAATGCCAAAAGCAGATGCAGGAATTTGACGTTCGTCCCGCAAATCCACTTTTGAAAAGCGCTAAATTTTCTGGCGGCAACCAGCAAAAACTAATTCTCGCCCGTGAAATAGGATCAAACCCAGATCTGTTGATCGTGGGCCAACCCACCCGTGGCGTGGACATCGGGGCCATAGAATTCATTCACAAACGTCTCATCCAATTGCGTGATCAAGGCAAAGCCATCTTGCTGGTGTCAGTGGAGTTGGATGAAATCAGATCGTTATCAGACCGCATTTTGGTGATGTTTGCTGGCCGTGTGATGGGAGAGTTAGGCCCAGACGCTGATGAGCGCGAACTTGGCTTGCTGATGGCCGGTGTTGTAAAGGATGCAGCATGAGCCAGCGTGGCGAACTTCCAAAATGGGTTGATATTGGCCTTATTCCACTGATCAATCTTGTCATCGCGCTGTTCATCTCAGGCTTGGTTGTTGTGATCATTGGCGAGAATCCGTTTCGTGCGTTGGCCATCATGATTGATGGTGCGTTGGGCTCTCTCAAGGGTTGGAGCTATATGTTCTATTACGCCACCAATTTTATTTTCACAGGCTTGGCCGTGTCCGTGGCATTTCATGCGGGCCTGTTTAATATCGGTGGCGAGGGCCAAGCCTATACCGCAGGTTTGGGTGCCGCAACGCCGGGGCTGTTGCTGGGCGGCGCGCTGGCGGGTTTCTTGCCGATGGGCATTTCTCAGCCAATCACAATTCTGGCCGCACTGGCGGGAAGTGTGGCCATTGGTGCACTTTATGGGTGGATCCCCGGCTACCTTCAAGCCAAGCGCGGCAGCCATATCGTCATCACCACCATTATGTTTAATTTCATTGCATCCAGCGTGATGGTTTATATGATCAACAATGTGTTTCGCCTCACGGGCAAAATGGCGGTGGAAAGCCGCGCCATTGATGACGCTTATATTTTAAACTTCCGCGAAATGGGGCGACTAATTGGCATGAAGCTGCCATCTTCACCGTTGAACCCTGTTGTTTTTATCGCTCTGCTGGTTGCATTTCTCATTTGGTATTTGCTCTGGCGCACAAAATTGGGTTTTGAAATTCGCGCCGTGGGCGCCAATTCTGATGCGGCGATTTATGCGGGCATCAAACCCCAACGCATCATCATGATTGCCATGGCCATCTCTGGCGGTTTGGCGGGCTTGGTTGCTTTTAATGAAGTCATCGGTGTTCAACATCGCCTGCTTTTGGATTTTGTGGGCGGTGCTGGTTTTGTGGGCATTGCTGTTGCCCTTATGGGGCGTTCGCACCCGCTGGGCATTGTGCTTTCTGCGCTGCTGTTCGGTTTGCTCTATCAGGGTGGAACCGAGCTTTCTTTTGCCATTCAAACTATTTCGCGCGATATGATTGTGGTGATCCAAGGATTGGTCATTTTATTTATGGGCGCACTGGAAGATGCCTTCCGGCCTTACCTCGCCGCAGTGTTTTTCAAGGTGGAGGATTAGATGGATTTTTCTCTGCTGCCAGAAATTCTATCATCCACCATCCGTATGTCTGTGCCGCTAATTCTTGCCTGTTTGGCGGGTTTGTGGAGCGAGCGTTCAGGCATTGTTGATATTGGCCTTGAGGGCAAAATTCTCACTGGGGCATTTGCTGCGGCTTGTGCTTCCTATTATTTCCACACACCATGGGCCGGATTGTTTTTTGCTGTTATCGTTTCAATCTGCATGGCGTTGATCCACGGCTATGCCTCAATCAGCCAGCGCGGCAACCAGGTTGTGTCAGGTGTTGCCATCAACATGTTGGCGCTGGGCCTCACATCTGTCATCGGCAACAGCTGGTTCAAACAAGGCGGGCGAACCCCAGCATTGGATGATGCCACGCGGTTTTTGCCAATTAATTTTCCCGGCCGTGATGCATTATTCGCAACCCCCGGGGTTGGTGCTATTGTCAAAATTCTTCTCGATCACTCCGTGCTCACTTATTTTGCCTTTGCTTTGGTGCCGCTTACGGCTTGGGCCTTGGCCAAAACCCGCTTTGGCCTTCGCCTGCGTGCCGTGGGTGAAAACCCCCACGCGGTGGATACTGCGGGCATTTCGGTTGCCAAGCTGCGCTATCAGGCGGTAATCATCGCAGGCATTCTGTGTGGTGTTGCGGGTGCCTATCTTTCCACATCGCTTTCAGCAAGCTTCGTGCGTGATATGTCAGCCGGTCGCGGCTTCATGGCGTTGACTGCGTTGATCTTTGCCAATTGGCGCGCTTGGCCCGCACTTTATGCGTGTTTGCTGTTCGGGTTTTTGCAGGCCATTGCCAATTTTCTGCAAGGCGTGCATTTCTTCGGGTTTGAAATTCCCGTGCAATTCTTCAATGCCTTGCCTTATGTGATGACGGTCATTTTGCTTGCGGGCTTTATTGGAAAATCCATTCCACCGCGCGCGTCAGGCATTCCATATACAAAGGACAGATAATGCGTGATCTTATAAATGCTGCCATTGCAGCGCGTAAAAAATCTCATGCACCTTACTCGAAATTTTATGTGGGTGCTGCCATGCGTGATGAACAGGGGCGCATTCATGGCGGCGCCAATATGGAAAATGCCGCTTACCCACAAGGCTGGTGTGCTGAATGTTCGGCAATCGCTCATTTGGTGATGGCGGGTGGCACGCAGATCAAAGAGGTGGCGGTACTCGGCAATGGTGAAGCACTTTGCACCCCCTGTGGCGGCTGCCGCCAGAAGATTCGTGAATTTGCCAAAGGCGATGTGAAAATTCATTGCTGCACCGAAGCTGGAGATGTGATCCAAACTTTCACACTGGAACAATTATTGCCCGCAAGTTTTGGGCCGGAGAATTTGGCGTGAACACTTTGAAATCGAAGCTGCAAGGCCGCGCCCCTAAAACCGCAATCATCCTTGGCTCGGCTTTGGGCATGATTGCCGATGCGGTGCAAGACGCAATCGCAATTCCTTATGCTGAGCTTTCTGGTTTTCCCGTTCCAAAAATTTCGGGCCACGCGGGCAAGCTTTATTTAGGCAAGCTTGGGGGCAAAGAGGTAGCCGTTCTTGCGGGCCGCGCCCACGCCTATGAAAGCGGCAATGCCGCAGTGATGCGCCCGGCGTTAGAGCAATTGAAGGAAGCGGGCATCGAAACTTTGTTTCTCACCAATGCGGCAGGCTCGCTCAAAGCGTCGATGAAGCCCGGCTCTTTGATGGTGCTAACAGATCATATTAATTGCGCTGGCATGAACCCTTTGATCGGCCAGCATGGCGATGAAAACTTTGTGTCGATGACCAATGCTTATGATGCTGAGTTGCGCAAAGCTATGCTGGCTGCTGCTAAAAAAGAAAAGATCGCATTAAAGCAAGGCGTTTACTGCTGGTATTCTGGCCCATCTTTTGAAACCCCTGCTGAAATTCGCATGATGCAAATTATTGGTGGCACCGCCGTTGGCATGTCAACCGCACCTGAAACAATTTTGGCAAGGCGACTGGGCATGAAAGTTGTGGCGGTGTCCACCATCACCAATTTGGCGGCAGGCATTAAAGGCGCATCACCCAGCCACGAAGAAACCAAACGTGAAGGGGCAAAAGCCGCAGTGAATATGCAGCGCCTTTTGCTGCGCTTCTTCAAGGATTTGAAATAGTGCTGCCCCAAGAAGTCATTCGCGCCAAACGCGATGGCCATGCTTTATCAAGTGTGCAAGTGCAAGATTTTATCACCGGGCTAACCAATGGTTCCGTGTCTGAAGGCCAAGTGGCGGCTTTTGCCATGGCGGTTTTTTTCAAGGGCATGAGTGCTGATGAGGCCGTGGGGTTGACCCTTGCGATGCGCGATAGCGGCACGGTGTTGCAATGGGATTTGCCGGGCCCCGTGGTTGATAAACATTCAACTGGGGGCATTGGTGATAATATCTCGTTGATGTTGGCCCCCATGTTGGCGGCCTGTGGTTGTTTTGTGCCGATGATTTCAGGCCGTGGCCTCGGTCACACGGGCGGCACCTTGGATAAGCTTGATTCCATTGCCGGATATAACACGGCGCCGGGCCTTGAACTTTTTCGCAAAGTGACCCGCGAGGTGGGCAGCGCCATCATTGGCCAGACGGCAGATTTGGCCCCCGCCGATAAACGCCTTTATGGCATTCGTGATGTGACAGCCACGGTTGAATCTGTGCCGCTGATCACCGCTTCAATTTTGTCAAAAAAGCTGGCGGCCGGATTGCAGCATTTGGTGATGGACGTGAAATTTGGCTCTGGCGCCTTCATGGCCAACATGGAAGATGCGCGGGCCTTGGCAAAATCATTGGTCAGCGTGGCCAATGGGGCTGGCTTAAAAACCACGGCGCTGATTACAGATATGGACCAGCCGCTGGCCCCTTATGCCGGAAATGCGCTTGAGGTTTTGCACGCTGTTGGCTTTTTGAAAAATGACATCATCAATGCCCGTGTTCAAGAGATCACGGTGGCCTTGGGTGCCGAAGTGTTGTTGAGTTCGGGCATCGCGGGGTCACTGAGTGCGGCGCGTGTGCAACTTGAAAAGGCTTTGCATTCTGGCAAGGCTTTAGAGATTTTTGCCAAGATGGTGGCGGCCTTGGGCGGCCCTAATAATTTTGTGGAAAGCCCCCAAGACTTCATGAAAGCAGCGCCGATTATCCGGCCAATTTTTAGTGATGATGAAGGCGTTGTGTCGAAAATTGCAACGCGTGATTTGGGGCTGGCGGTGATTGAACTGGGCGGTGGCCGCAGGCGGGCAGATGATAAGATTGATCACAGTGTTGGGCTTTCGCAACTGCTTGGCAAAAATTTCACCGCAGACATGAACACGCCGCTATGTTTTATTCATGCGCGGGATGACGATAGTTTTTCGCGCGCTGCACAAATTGTGCGTGGTGCTTATAGCATTGGTGAACACGTTTCTGAAATTTCACCCATTCTTGAGCGCATCACGCCATGAGCCGCGTGTTTCTTTTCATCATGGATGGTTTTGGCATTGGCCATGCACCCGATGCTTCAAGTTTTGGCGATGAAGGTTCAAACACCTTTGGCCATGTGGCCGAAAAACATAAGCTGCACATTCCGCATCTTGCGTCTTTGGGTTTGGGCGCAGCGGCCAAAGTTGCAGGCGGCATTGATCCATTTCCGCAAGCCACCATTATCGGGCATTATGGTGCGGCCACCGAAGTGTCGCGCGGCAAAGATACAATCACCGGCCATTGGGAAATTGCCGGCGTTCCGCTGGATCGCGATTGGGGCTATTTTCCACAAACCATTCCAGCATTTCCTCAAAGCTTTTTGGATGCGTTGATTGCGCGGTGTAATCTGCCTGGCCTTCTCTGTTTGGGCCA
>JAYUHQ010000089.1:0-15591 GCA_043766895.1 Aestuariivirga sp. | reverse complement strand
AGACTGGTCGTAATGAGCAGAGACACGGGAAGCCGGGTTATAAAGCCCTGGATGGCAAGCCACCCCTTCCGTTCAGCCCCTGGCAAGAAGCTTCGTTGAACGTGCCTATGGCGCAAGTTTGTTCAAATGGCAAGTATTAAGCCAAAGGCATTTTCGCAAAAGTTTTGCAATCAGTGGAAGGTAAATTCAGGAAATTGCTGATGAAAGTTCTCCTTAAGACATTTTACGACTCTGTTCGAACAGAAAACGACAAAAGGAATTAAAACACTATCAAATTGCATTAATAAGCTGACTCTTCTTATAGTTGTATATTGATAGGTTTAACTGTTGCCTCTTCGCCACAATATTGACTTAAAATAGCAATTTTTGAAGAAATGTCCTTCAAACCGATAGTAAATTATTTGTTAATCAGCTAAAAGCGCAGCGGGGCGTTAAAGTTTTTTTAAGGAGATTTACTGACATGAAATTGGCACTCGGAATTTTAATTGGTGCACTAATGTCAACATCGGCAATGGCAGCAGACCCGATGGTTGCAGCACCCTATGATTGGACTGGCGTCTACATTGGCGCACAAGTTGGTGCCGATTGGTTGCATCCAAATCCCCCACTTGTGAATGATGTTCAACCAAATGCTGCAGGATTCGCTGGCGGTATTGATGCACAGGCCTTGTGGCAAAGCGGCAATTTCGTTTTCGGTGGTGTGGTTGATGCGAACATTGCCTCAACCAATGCTTCAGCGCCTTGCGCTAATGCCGCATTCACATGCGCAGATGGATCTAATTTTAATGCGTCTGTTCGCGCAAAACTGGGTTTTGCAGCTGATCGGGCCTTGTTTTACGGAACTGGCGGTTGGGGCTGGGCTGATTATCATGGCAGCACCAACAACGGCACAAATTTTCCAGCATCAAAGGGTTTGAATGGTTGGGTTCTCGGTGCCGGCATGGCCTTTGCCATCAATGACAAATGGTCAGTTGGCGCGGAATATCTGCATTATGATTTGGGCAGTGCCAACTTAACCACTATGGTTTACGACGCTAACTACGGAGTGAAACCCACACTCGACACAGTGATGTTGAACCTCAGCTACAAGTTCTAAGCCACATCAAAACCAATTTTTTCAATCGCGGGGCTTTTAGCCCCGCGTTTTGTTTTTAGAGCACAAAATTAATGCTTCATATTGCACTGCAACATATTGTGCATTGCAACATAATCTGTTACAGGGGCTTAACCTTAATAATGGAGCCCGAATCATGTCAGATAAACTTATCCCCGCAACTGAAGCCGAAATTGCTGCCCTCGCCCATAAATATTGGGAAGAAGAAGGCCGGCCCGAAGGTCGCAGCGAAATTCATTGGCAGCGTGCCTATATCGCCCTGGCCAAGCCAGCACCTGTTGCAAAGGTCGCAAAAACCGCTGCAGCCACTCCACGCGCTAAGGCTGATCAGGCAAAGACCCCCAAAGGCCGTTGATTGCCAAAACACCAATTAACTGCGTATCCTCATTCACAAAGATGAGGATACACCATGCCCGAATGGACCAAGCGACACTCCCTTGAAGGCAGACGCGCGCTGATAACGGGTGCAACCAAGGGTATTGGGCTAGAGGCCTGTAGAGTTCTTGCTGATGCTGGCGCAGATATCGCCGCAATGGGCCGAGATTTACAAGGCTTGGCAGACGTTAAAAAAGCCGTGGAAGGCATTGGCCGTCGCTGTGTTGCAATCTCTGCTGATCTTTCCACAATCGAAGGCCCGAGAAATGCTGCCGCTGAAGCTCTGGCGGCTTTCGGCACGATTGATATTCTTGTCAACAACGCTGGCGTTACCACAATCAAGTCAATCATCGACACGCCGATTGAAGATTGGGAATGGGTGAACGCTGTTAACTTGCGCGCACCCTTTTTGCTGGCACAGGCGCTGGCGCCAAACATGATCAAACAGAAATTGGGCAAGATCATCAACATCTCGTCGCAATCTGGTGTGGTGGCGCTGGAAGACCATTCTGCCTATGGCGCTTCGAAGGGCGGATTGAACATGTTGACCAAAGTGATGACGATTGAATGGGCCAAACACAACATTCAAGCCAACACCATTTGCCCAACAGTGATCTTAACACCGATGGGTGAAATGGTGTGGGGCGATTCCACCAAAGGCAACCTGATGAAAGCCAAAATTCCCGCTGGCCGTTTTGGCAAAACTGTGGAAGTGGCGGATTTAATTCTGTTCCTCGCCTCGTCTGCATCAGACCTGATCAACGGCCAAGACATTTTGATCGATGGCGGCTTCACCGCGCAATAAAAGCGAATCATATTGATTGAATTTGGCCTCATGTTTGTGCCCACGGTATTCTGCCCAAGGAAGTATATGACAATACGAACACAACCAATGTCAGACCAAAAAAATAAGTCCACTTTTACACTTAACAGTGCACAAATTGTGTGCATTCGTATGCAAATTAGTTGCAACTCTATGGGACTCGCAACCCTACCGAAACCTATTAAAAATAATTTATCAATTGGCGTGATTTAAAGGCAAAACTTCATAATAATGTTTGCATCTGTGAACAACTGGGCCGACATCAAAGTTACTGGAACTAATTGCGGGGGCAATCTGGCTAACACCGGGACAGCGGAGACTAATTTGTGAACCAACTACACGAAGAGCTTTGCATTCTGGTGGGTGCAATTACGGGATCGCCTCGAGTCATGCTTGTACGGGTGGATAAAACGATTGCCACCGCAAAAATATTTGCCACAACTTTAGGTGAAAAAGTCATCGTTGATCTGACGGGCCGCCAGCCGATTCTGACGAACGACAATCCAGTGATTTTTATGCCCGTTCTCAAAAATAGTCATGATCTACTAACATCGCCGATAACGCTTCTTGTGCCCAATGCAAAATCTTTGGCGGGGTACCTTATTGAGGAAACCGACCTCTATCGTTGGGTGGTTTTGGCGTGGAATGCATCTCCATCATTTTTTGAAGATGATAATGCCTTAGCCCTTGTCGAGCGCATCGTAAGGCTTTGCAAGAAAGTTGTGGAGAAAAAGTTCACCAAACAGGAAGATGCAATTCGTTTCGTTCAAAAAGCCACCGAACAGACCATCCTGAAAGAGGAAGTTTATAAATTTCAAACCGAACCAATTTCAAAATTTCTCTTTGATACCTTGGTTCCAAAACATCGGTTGCTGGGCCGCAATGGTGCGGCTTATTTGGCGGTTCGCCAATGGCGCAAATCAATCAAGCCTTATCAACTCAAAGCCGTTGAAGCCATCAAAGCAACAGACGAACATATATCGCTGGATAATATTGCCGCTGAAATGGCTGCCGCCGTGCAAAAAATTTATGGCAACTTATTTACGGTTGTTGTTCCCATCCCGGGTGGAAGTTCGGGCAGACAGAAAAGTTTTTCTGTGGCTTTGGCTGAAGCTGTTGCCGACAAGATGAAAATTCCATGCAAAGATATTCTCATTGGCCAACCCGTGGCCAAAGGTGCTTCTCACCCTAAAAAAAGCGCAAGCCTTAAACCCTATACATTGCGCGAAAAAATTTCAGGCTACATTCTAGTCGTCGATGATGTGGCAACATCTGGCCGTCACATTGAATTGGCCATTGATGCCCTCAAACCCGGCTCTGATTTTTGTGCAGCAGTGGCTTGGATCAGCGATTAAACCAAAACGCATTATCGCAAAAAATAATCGAATAAATTTTCGTTAAATTTCATCGACGCTGCATTGGCAACGCCTGGCTTTGCCATGCCCCAGCTCCACCAAATGGTGCCCGCACTGAATATCTTTGCACCTTTGGCTGATCGCCAATAAACCGCTTCAGCGAGCCCACGTTTTTTTTCATAATCTCGAGGTCTCGCATTGAACAAGACGCGAACGTCGCTCTTGGGTATTTCTTTGTTCAAAGAAATTTTGGGATCCCAAACACGATTGCCATCAGCGTCAGGATTGCGGTTGTCCCACTCATAGCCCACGATGCGCGGCAGTTGATCGCCAACTTTCAATCCCGTATCTTTAAAAAATGGCAGATCATTATCAACAACGGAATAGCTGGACGCTGGCTTGTGACCTTCAAACCAGCTTTGGTAAGCAACACCCATAAGCATGGTTTCCGGTCTGCGCTTGCCAAAGCGGAATTGTCCTGTTGTCAAAAGTTTCGCCAGCTCTGGGCTGCCCGCGCGCGCGGCGATAGGGTCAATATCATTGGCAAACGGCTTGTGGCACAGCATCTGGCGGCCCCAGAATGTTCCGCCAAGCGGTTGGTTCACATCAATATATCGAACTTGGAAATAGGCAATATTACCGCCCAGGAACAACACGTTTCCACCTTTGTTAAAAATGCGGTCTTCCACCGCATCATACATTTCCTTGGTCCAATATTCATCATGGCCGCCGGTCACAAACAATTTGTATCCGTCCAAAATGGAAGGATCATCCGACAGATCAAAATCTGCGATATAATCAACTTTCAAATTCTTTTTGGCGGCATAGGTTTCCATCCATGCAATTGCATAATAGACATCTTTTGACAGCGGCATGGCGGAAGGCCGATCAAAGGAAACTAGCGCACTCAAACTTCCATAACTGGCCGTTTGGTAAAGCGAGCTGCCACCCCAAGGATTATAGGCCTGAACTGTGTTTGTTGGAACTTTGAAAAGAATATCTCCCCATTTGTCTGTTGGCCTTACAACAAACCAAGCGACACTGGGGTCAACCTTGCCATCAGCATAGGCGAAATTAACAATATAAAATCCCGATTTCCAATTTGCCGTTTTGGTAATAACCGAACCGTTATTCCAATCTGTGCCAATTGTCGATGAATCGGGCAGCATCAACTGAGATTCGACCTTCACATTGGGAACTTGAAACACGTCTTGAAAATCTAACTTATTGTCTTTTCCGCTAACCCGCACGATTTTAATCGTGCCAACCAAGGCTTCCGACTTGGGTTTCGTGCTTGCAAAAATTGTTATGGGTTCGCCGGCCTTGATGCTGTGTTGATCGGCATAGGCCCAAACTTTTTGGCCATCGTTAAATTCAACCCATGCCTTGTCTGCATTATAGTTCTTCAGCAATTCGCCAACCGGTTGCCTAAGATCATCAGGCGCGTGCTTCTTCTTCACAATCTTGGGTGCAAATATGCTGAGGGGCTTTGCAAAAGCACTGTTTTGAGCGGCGATGATAAATCCAGCGCAAAAAATTAAAATCCAAATACCAGCCAAGTTTAAAAAAAACTTACGCGCCGCCGCGAAATCTAACATTGCAAGTTCCTCAATTTCAAAAAAGTCTGTATTTTCGAAGCAAATTCAGCGTCAGTTAAGGCCATGGCTGATTGTAAAACCAACCATTTAAATATAATTAGCAATATTCAGATTGAAAGTGAATTAACTTACAGTCACTTACACGGCGAATTGATTAGGCCTTTTCCATCAACCCTACAAAGCGCTTGAACAGGTAATGCGAATCCTGTGGCCCCGGGCTGGCTTCGGGGTGATGTTGCACTGAGAAAACCGGTTTGCCTTCCAAAGCCAAGCCGCAGTTTGAACCATCGAACAGGCTGATATGCGTTTCAACCACACCTGCGGGCAGGCTTTTTTGATCCACGGCAAAACCGTGGTTCATCGAAACGATTTCAACTTTGTTGGTTGTAAAATCTTTCACCGGATGATTGGCACCATGATGCCCTTGGTGCATTTTCATGGTTTTTGCACCCAAGGCCAAAGCCAACATTTGGTGGCCAAGACAAATACCAAATATGGGTTTGCCTGAATCCACCAGCTTGCGAATCTCTGGCACGGCATAGTCGCCTGTGGCCGCTGGGTCTCCCGGGCCATTGGACAAGAAAATGCCATCAGGCTTCATGGCCAAAATATCTTCGGCTTTTGCGGTGGCAGGAACAACAGTGACAGTGCACCCTGCCGAAACCAAGCAACGCAGAATGTTGCGTTTCAAGCCATAATCAACTGCCACAACCTTAAAACGCCCCTGCCCGGTTTGATAGCCAGCTTCCCAATCCCACAGCTTTTCATCCCACTTCATTTGCTGGGTGAGTGAAACATCTCGTGCCAGATCCAAGCCTTCAAGCCCGCCCCATGATTTGGCCAAGGCGTGAAGCTTGTTAATATCAAACTTGCCTTTTGAATTGTGCGCAATCACACCATTGGGCATGCCCTTTTCGCGGATTAGGTTTGTAAGCTCGCGCGTATCAATGCCGCACAAACCAATAATGCCGCGCGCCTTCAGCCATTTGTCAAAATGCTTGGCTGATCGATAGTTCGCAGGCTCCGTGATCGACGCTTTGACAATCAACCCCTTAACGGCTGCTGATGCCGCAAGGTTGGTGGTTTCAATGTCATCATCATTGGTGCCCACATTGCCGATGTGGGGGAATGTGAATGTCACAATCTGGCCCGCGTATGATGGGTCGGTCAAAATTTCCTGATAGCCGGTCATGGCCGTGTTGAAACACACCTCGGCCACGGCCTCGCCTTCGGCGCCAAAGCCTGTGCCTTCAATCACCGTGCCATCGGCCAACACCAAAACTGCGGTGGGTTTGGCAATAGGCCAATCGCCGAAGGGCGCGTGTTTTTTGGGGCGGGCCTTGGAAGGGGCTTTCGTGGCAGACATGATCGACTCCGGAATTTTGAACTCGTTACGGGGTGCAGGCAATGCCGTCAAGGTTGAAGCCCACACAGAATCCGCTTATGCAGATTTCTTTTTGAAGGAAAATCCGATGACATTACGCGAACAACTGCAAGCCGACATGAAAGACGCGATGAAATCGGGCGATAAAAAGAAGGTGGCAACCCTGCGCCTGATGAACGCCGCCATCAAAGACAAAGACATTAACAGCCGCACCGAGGGCCATGAATCAACCCTTACTTCCGATACGGGCATTATGGAGCTGTTGATTAAGATGGTAAAACAGCGCCAAGATTCCATCACAGCTTTCGACCAAGGCGGCAGGCCCGAACTGGCCCAGAATGAGCGTGATGAAATGGCCATCATCCAATCTTATATGCCAAAGCAGATGGATGAGGCCGAAGCCAAGGCCGCCGTTGCCGATGTGATCAAAACCATAAATGCCACATCGGTCAAAGACATGGGCAAGGTGATGGCCGAACTGAAAACCCAATATGCCGGACAGATGGATATGGCCAAGGCCGGTGCCATTGTGAAAGCGCTTCTGGGCTGATATATACAATTTGGTATAGAACAACGGAAACCAAGTCGCCACATCGTCTCCACAATAAGCGCGCATAATCGCGCCTTCTACAGGAGAACGCCTATGAAACTATTTTCCACCTTGGCAATTGCCGCAACGGCGGTGGTTCTCACCGTTGGTTCTGCCCAAGCCCATGGACATGGCCACCGACACGGCCACCGCCATGGACAACACCACGGACATGGGGCCATGGGCCATAGCCACAGCCGCCACTTCCGGTTTCCCAGCACAAACTGTGTGATCAAACACCGATGGAACCATCACCATAGGGTAACCGTTCGGTTCTGCTATCCAACTCGCTATTGATTGAAAGGAAGAAACAATGTTCAAAAAACTTGTAATCTCTGCCGCAACTGCCGCCACCCTGGTTTTGGGAACCGGCATTTTAACCGCCGCCCCCGCCGCCGCCCAAGTGCACTTCGGCATCGGCATTGGCGATGGCTTTTACCCCGGCTATGGCTATGGTTATGGCTGGCACCGCCACCGCCATTGGGCTGGTGGCCCACCCGTGCGCTGCTTCATTCGCACGGTGCGCTGGCACCACCATTGGGTGAACCGCCGCGTGTGCCGCCCCGTTTACTATTGATACCCAGAAGGCCGGTTTTCGAACCGGCCTTTTATTCTTAGGCTAGCAAATAAAGCTTGACAGCGTACGCTAGGCCTGCTAACACAGCAGATAATCCACCCTTGGGTTAAAAATTCCCCCGCCCCACCCACAAGTCTTGAGCCCATCAGGAAGACGACGTGATGAGGGTTTGAAAATTCTTCCATTGCCCAACCCCCCTTAACCGTCATCCCGACGAAAGTCGGGACCCAGCTAAAGCCACCCACGCCGATCTTTGACAGCGCGTCATGAATCGTGAATGCACTTAAGCCTGAACGAAAAACGCAGCCGCGCCGCCAAGTTTGCCGAAGAATGGAAAACTGCTGGATATGAGCGCGGCCATAGCCAAACCTTCTATAATGAGTTCTTCGAGATCTTCGGCATCAAGCGCCGCCGCGTAGCCAGCTTCGAAGAACCCGTTAAAAAAGCCAACAATGCGCAAGGCTTCATTGACCTGTTCTGGAAAGGTGTGTTGCTGGTTGAGCAAAAAAGCGCTGGCCGTGATTTAACCAAGGCCAAGCAACAGGCCTTTGATTATTTTCCCGGCCTGAAAGAAAGCGAACTGCCCCGCTATATTCTGGCCTGTGATTTTCAAACGTTCCAACTTCATGATTTGGATGAAAATGAAAACTGGTCTTTCGGCCTGCAAGAATTGCCCGAAAAAATAAAACTGTTCTCGTTCATCGACGGCAGCATTCAACACAAGTTCAAAGACGAAGACCCCGTTAATATAAAAGCTTCTGAATTGATGGGAGAACTTCACGATGCTTTGAAGGTTGCGGGCTATGAGGGCCACGACCTTGAGCGTTTTTTGGTGCGCCTCGTGTTCTGCCTTTTTGCCGATGATACCGGCATTTTTGAACGTGGCATTCTCACCCAATATATCGAAACACGCACAAGCGAAGATGGCACAGACCTTGGTGTGAAACTCTTTAAGCTTTTTGCTGTTCTGGATACGCTTGAAAGCAAACGTCAAAAAACCTTGGATGAGGATTTGGCGGCGTTTCCTTATATCAATGGCGATTTATTTGCAGATCGTCTGGAACCGCCAGATTTCAACAGCGCCATGCGTGCGACGTTGTTGGAAGCCTGTCACTTCGATTGGTCCAAGGTGTCGCCCGCGATTTTCGGTTCGCTTTTTCAATCAGTCATGGACAAGAAAAAGCGCCGCGCCATTGGCGCACATTACACCAATGAACAGAACATCATGAAAGTGATTGGCCCACTGTTTTTGGATGATTTGAAAGCCGAACTTGTTAAACTCAAATCGCGAAAAGACAGTCGGCGTTCCAGTGAGTTAAAAGCATTCCAAGAAAAGTTGTCAAAAATAACTTGCTTTGATCCGGCCTGCGGATGCGGCAACTTTCTGGTGATTGCTTATCGTGAATTACGCCAGCTTGAAACCGAAGTGATTTTGGAGTTGGTGAAGAACAAGGATTTGTTTGCAGGCACATTCAGCCAAGTGGATGTGAACCAATTTTACGGTATTGAGATTGAAGAATTTCCCGCCCGCATTGCTGAAACGGCCTTGTGGATGATGGATCACATTATGAATATGCGGCTTTCCGAAGCCGTGGGCGAATATCAGCCGCGCATTCCATTGAAAGCCAAGCCCACGATCAAAAATGCCGATGCGTTGGAAGTGGATTGGTCCACAGTGTTGCCGCCAGAGCAATGTTCTTATGTGTTTGGCAACCCGCCATTTGTTGGGGCCAAGATGCAAAGCGAGGCACAGCGCAAACAGGTTCACGCCATTGCCAATCTGGGCAAGAAGAAGGGCACGTTGGATTTTGTGTGCTGCTGGTTCCTAAAAGCTGGGGCTTATGTGCAAAACAGCCATGCTAGCATCGGCTTTGTTTCCACCAACTCCATAACCCAAGGCGAGCAAGTGGCCGAGCTTTGGCCGTTGCTGTTTGATCGGTATCATTTAGAAATTGCTTTTGCCCATCGCACTTTTGCTTGGGGCAGCGAAGCGCGTGGCAAGGCCAATGTGCATGTGGTTATTATAGGCTTGACCCAGTCAGTGGGCCAGCCAGTCGAAAAGCGTCTGTTCGACTATGAGCACATCAAGAAAGATCCGACTGAGGCGAAAGTGAAAGCGATTTCGCCATATCTCTTTGATGCCTCGGAAATGGCGAACAACAAAATAGTTGTTCGGGAAATAAAAGCGCCATTGAGTGCAATGCCGAGATTGATAACAGGCACACAGCCCCTTGAGAACGATCATTTGACTTTTGATGATATGCAAAAGGCGTCATTTCTGAAAGATGAACCTAATGCCGAGCCCCTATTTAGGCCATTCCCCGGGGCGGAGGAATTCATCAACGGAAAATCTCGTTGGATTCTGCATACTCAGGATTTGAAGCCGAATGAGTTGCGGAAAATGCCAAAGGTGGTTGAGCGACTTGAACTCGTCCGAGAATTTCGTTCCAAGAGCACCCGACAAACAACCAAAAGATTGGCCTTAAATCCTTCGGCCTATGGAGTGACGACACTTCCCAAATCGTCATTCTTGGTTGTTCCCCAAACAAGTTCAGAGACACGCGAATACGTTCCAATTGCTTGGCTATCGCCACCTACTATTCCAAGTGAAAAATTGCGCTTATTGAAGGATGCACAAGAATGGCAGTTCAGTGTTTTGGTCTCGCGTTCCCACATGGCTTGGATGCGTGCGATTACAGGTCGTATGAAAAGCGACTACATGTATTCAGTTGGAGTTGTTTACAACCCCTTCCCATGGCCTGATCTTGATGAGGGCAAAAAAGAAAAACTAAACAAATTGGGTCAAGCCATTTTGGATGCGCGATTGAACCATCCGCAATCCACGCTTGCTGATCTTTTTGATCCGCTCTCCATGCCCCCCGATTTGCGCAAAGCCCATGAGGCCAATGACAAGGCGGTGGACCAGCTTTATCGCAAAGAACCTTTCGCCTCTGATCGTGCGCGGGTTGAATTTCTTCTTGCCCGCTATGAGCAAATCACCGCGCCCGCCTTGGCGCTGGCCGCGAAGAAACCGAAGAAGATTAAATCTAAAAACTGAGCGACCCCTCATCCGGCGCTTCGCGCCACCTTCTCCCTCAAGGGGAGAAGGGTGAGGGCTGAATCACGGATTACACCGCGAACGGGGCCTAATGCTAATAATTTCGTTCCCGTATTGTTCTTTTCTCAATTCCATGCCATAACCCTTTCGAACAAGGGAGGCGGGTTTGGATTGGAGTTCTTATGAGGCGCGGCTTTCGCCCTTAGAGCGGGCCAGCATTCAGGCGGCGCCCGTGGTGCAGCGCCCGTTGGAGAACGAGTCTTTCACTCACCTGCCCGTTGAACTTGTGGTGGCGCGGTGGATGGCGCATGAGCCGGTTATCGCCATCGCTGGAAGCTTGGCCAGGGGCGGCTTGGCCTTAGAGGTTAAGAACACGCGCTTTGCTGAATGTTTGGCAATTGCCTGTTTTGAATTGCGTTTTCGCTGTGTGGAAAGTTGGCCGGGCTTTGCGCTGTTGTTTCATAAAATGTTCGGCCCCGCCGTTTGGCCGTGGTTGCCTTCGCTGTTTTTGGCCGCAGTGGCCCAAGCCCACATGCCGCGCCCACAATTTGATTTAGACGAAGTGTTGGGGTTTTTAGAAAAATTGCCAAAGGCTGGCACATAGACTCCACCTTAAAACTGGCGCAAAAGGCTTTATGGGGGCTTTTCTGAACTCTTTTGAAAGAGGTTTAGACATGCAAAACTTATCAAAAACCGTGGTGGGTGTTGTGATGGCCGTTGCTTTCGGCCTTGGCAGCGCTTTGCCCGCCACCGCTTCAGCCAAACTTCATCACAAATCCTGTAACACTTTGGAGGGTTCCAAAACCCCAATGTGCGCCAAGCAAAATGTGAAGCTGAAAACCAAAAAACCCAATCCGGCCGGCGGAAAAGGCATTTCCCCCGGCCTGTTATTGTTGGAACTTATCCTTTAGGCCAAAGGCCCACGTTTAAACGATGTTGGTGACAACATTCACATTGCCATGAATGGCGTGGGAATAAGGGCAAACAACGTGGCCGCGTTTGGCCAGGTCTTCAGCGGCTTCCTTGCTCATGCCGGGCAATGAAACGTTGAGAACAACATCTATGCCAAAGCCTTCGCCATCATCGCGCGCGCCAATGCCAACCGCCGAAGACACGGTTGCATCCGCTGGCATGTTGATCTTGGCTTTGCCCGCAGCAAAGCGCATGGCGCCAAGGTAACAGGCGGCATAACCCGCCGCGAAAATTTCTTCCGGGTTGGTGCCGTGGCCGCTGCCGCCCATTTCCGTGGGCGAGGCCAATGTGAAGGTTAGGCGGCCATTTTCAGTGGCCGAAATGCCGTTGCGTCCGCCCCCATGGGCTTTGGCTTTTGCGGTGTATAGAATTTTCATCAGTGTTTTCCTGTTTTATGAGACGTGGTCTTTTATCGCAATCAGCGACTTGGTCCAACCCAAGAATTTTTCATTTTGCAAATGTGCATCAGGGAATAATTCACGCATCTGGCGAATATCGAGAATGATGGCAGATTGAACCGCAAGTGTGGCCTCGCTCACCGTATCTGATTTTTTCCAAAAGCCGCGTTTCTTGCGCAGCATCATGCGATAGGCGATGGATTGCGGAAGCCAATGAATAAACAGCGTGCGCAAATGTGGCTCTACTGGAAACCAGAAATAAGGTGTTTGCACAAAATAGCTTTTACCAACGCGGCGCACTTCATTGGCCATGGCCAGCTGCCGCCGCCACAGGCCCACATGTTCAATGACCGAATTTGAAAACACCAGATCGTAAGAGTGGTCAGCAATGGTGTTCAAATCACAAGCATCGCCCTGCATCATGCGAATGGCGCTGTTGTCTTTGCCGTCAAGCGCGTGGTTCACATCCAGATTGATGCAATCAACCTTCACTTTGGCCCAATCCAAGCCTTGGCCCCAGGTTGTCCAAAACGTATAGGTTCCACCCAAATCCAGAACGCCGCATGTGCCGTTTTTGGCCACGATGCGGGCGATCATATCAAGCAAAAGCTGAACGCGCTTGGCCCGGAATTTATTGCCCTTTGAACTTGGCGAAATATCAATCAATTTGTTCAGCATCACGCGCCCTCACCCTTGCCCCCCAGCACGGCCTGCTTAGAGCCAGGCTTGTCGGCTTTCCACAAAAACCTCTTGTGTTCACTTTATGTTCACTATATAAAGTAAACATGGCCAAATCACCTCATTCCTTTGTTTGTCAATCCTGTGGCGCGTATTCTGTCAAATGGTCGGGCCATTGCGATGCCTGTGATAGCTGGAACACCATTATCGAAGAAAAGCTGGAAGCGCCTGCATCGGGCGCAAAAGGTGCCAGTTTGCCCCGTGGCCGCATTGCCAAATTGGTTGATTTAAAGGGCCACAGCCCTGCCCCGCCGCGCATATTATCAGGCATTGGCGAGCTTGATCGCGTAACCGGCGGCGGCTTTGTGCCAGGCTCTGCGGTGTTGATTGGTGGTGATCCGGGCATTGGCAAATCCACCTTGTTGCTGCAAGCGCTGGCCGCTTTGGGCAACAAGGGTGAACGCGTAATTTATGTAACCGGCGAAGAAGCCATTGCCCAAGTGCGCCTGCGCGCCGCAAGGCTGGGCTTGGCCGATGCGCCTGTGTTATTGGCCGCTGAAACCAATGTGTCTGATATTTTGGCCACACTGAATGAGGGCGATGTTCCTTCCGTTGTGGTGATTGATTCGGTTCAAACCTTATGGTCTCCGGTGATAGAGGCCGCACCCGGCACGGTTTCACAGCTCAAAGCGGGCTCTGATTCCTTGGTGCGCTATGCCAAATCCAAAGGCGCATGCGTATTGCTGGTGGGCCATGTGACCAAGGATGGCCAGATTGCTGGCCCCAAGGTGATTGAGCATTTGGTGGATACGGTTTTATATTTTGAAGGTGATCGCGGCCACCAATTCCGCATTTTACGGGCGGTGAAAAACCGCTTTGGCCCCACCGATGAAATTGGCGTTTTTGAAATGGGTGATGGCGGCTTGGCCGAAGTTACCAATCCATCGCGCCTGTTCATGGGCCAAACTGAACGGCCAGCGCCGGGCACAGCAGTTTTTGCCGGCATTGAAGGCACAAGGCCTTTGCTGGTTGAAGTGCAAGCCTTGGTTTCGCCCTCCTCACTCGGCACCCCGCGCCGCACCGCAGTGGGTTGGGACGGCACACGCCTGTCGATGATTCTGGCTGTATTAGAAGCCCGCGCCGGCGTGGCTTTGGGCAACCATGATGTTTATTTAAACGTGGCAGGCGGTTTGCGGCTGAAAGAACCTGCGGCAGATTTGGCGGTGGCGGCGGCCTTGCTGTCATCATTGTCAGATACCATCATCCCCCATGGAACTGTGCTGTTTGGTGAAATTGCCTTGTCTGGTGCCATCCGTCCTGTGGGCCAAACTGAACCGCGTTTGAAAGAAGCGCTAAAACTGGGCTTGGGCCATGCCGTCATTGCCGATATGGGCGATAACCCCACCAAAACCGGAATTGACGCCAAACAAGTTTCCACTGTGGCTGATTTGGTGGCCTGGGTTGCTTCACGCTCAAAGGGCTTGCGAAGAATAGCCTAGAACCTTGGCCATTTTTTGCATATAGAGAGGCATCAACCACAGACGGGCTCATTCATGTTCCAAATTCTCGATTTCATTCTGTTCGGTATCATGTTTGTGTCAGGTCTTCTGGCCTTGGCGCGCGGCTTTATTCGAGAGTTGACATCGCTGGTGGCTTGGGGTGCCGCGGCCTTTGCCGCGTGGAGGGCGTTTTATTTCAAACCGTTGACAGATTTGGTGGCCCCGCATGTGGATCCGTCAAAACCTGCCATTGCCCAAATCATTGTGGCTGCGGGCGCTTTTATTGTGGTTTTGATTGTTGTTTCAATCATCAGTGTGAAGTTTTCTGATTGGGTGGTCGACTCGCGCATTGGTGCTTTTGATCGCACGCTGGGCTTTATTTATGGGCTGGCCCGTGGGCTTATTTTTGTTTCGCTGATTTATCTGTTTTATGGTTGGATCATTCCTGCCGATAAACAGGAAGATTGGGTGCGAAACGCCATGTCGCTTCCCGTCATTCGCATGGTGTCGACAACCATCACCAATTATTTGCCGCCCGACATTCAAGAAACTTTGACCAATTCGTCGCTGATCGGCAATGCCGCTAACCCTCAGCCCAAAGCCGAAGCGCCTGCACCTGATCAAGGGTCAACCGTTTCAAAGGGCCAACAACAAGGGCTTGATAATTTATCCAAAGATGCTGCAACCAAACCCATCATCGGCCAGGATACAAATCAATGATGAAAGCAGATTTTGATTTTGATGGTGATACATTGCGCGAAGAATGCGGTGTATTTGGAATCTATGGCCACCCCGATGCCGCGGCCCTAACCGCCCTTGGCCTTCACGCCTTGCAACACCGCGGCCAAGAAGCGGCGGGCATTGTGAGTTATGACGGCGAACGCTTTCATACTGAACGGCGCATGGGCTTGGTGGGCGATCACTTTTCTTCTGAAAAGGTAATCAACCGGCTGCGCGGCACCCAAGCCATGGGCCACGTGCGTTATTCAACCACAGGCGAAACCATTTTGCGCAACGTGCAACCGCTGTTTGCCGAGCTGGCAGCAGGCGGCATTGCCGTGGCCCATAATGGCAACTTAACCAATGGCCTCACCTTGCGGCGCGAACTTATTGCCTCTGGCGCTATTTACCATTCAACCTCTGATACCGAAGCAATTTTGCATTTGGTGGC
>JAYUHQ010000088.1:0-15650 GCA_043766895.1 Aestuariivirga sp. | reverse complement strand
ACATGATCACCTTTTTTGAGTGATTTTACACCAGGCCCCACATCAACAACAACGCCTGCACCTTCGTGGCCCATGATTGCTGGAAAAAGGCCTTCAGGATCAGAGCCTGAAATGGTGAATTCATCGGTGTGGCACACGCCCGTGGCTTTAATTTCGACCAGCACTTCGCCTTCACGCGGGGCCGCCACATCCACTTCAACAATTTCTAATGGCTTACCAGCTTCAAACGCCACAGCCGCACGAGACTTCATCAGATCATCCCCCAAAAGTATGGAGATACTCTAACGCAATTTTATGAGGCGAGATAGTCCCTTACGGTTGCTTCAGCGCCATTTTTCCAGATCGCGTTCAACCAACCTGCAAACACCTTTTGCATGTCTGGATTTTTGCCCACGTCGCCATAAATTTCAGACATATCAAGCCAGATTTGCGGATTGGCTTTGGCCAATTTGGCTTTGGCTTGCAAGCTATCCCAGTTGGGATCATTGGGTTCGATCACTTTGCCGCTGTCGGTTGTGCCAAAACAATAGCGGCACCACAGGGCCGAGGCCAAGGCCAAACCATTGATCGATTTTCCCGCCTTCAGTCGATCTGCGATGGGCGGCACGATGAATTTAGGTTGGCGATTGGAACCATCAAGACATAGCCTTCGAATTGTGTCGGCAATTTTGGGGTTGGCAAAGCGCCGCTCAATCAACTTTTGATAATCTTTAAGGTCTGTGCCGGGCACGGGCAAAACTGTTGGGCGAATTTCATCATCGGTGATCTTTTTGAGAAAGTTTCTGATCAACGGTGTTTCCATGGCTTCATGGGCAAATTGAACATCCATCAAGCCGCCAATATAAGCGATGAGGGCATGGCCCCCATTGAGAATGCGAATTTTCATATATTCCCAAGGTGTTACATCCTTGACAAATTGAGCACCCACTTTTTCCCAAGCCGGACGGCCTGATGGAAAATTATCTTCAACCACCCACTGTTTAAATTCTTCACAGAAAATGGGCCAAGAATCTTCCACACCAAAAACATCAGCGCAGATTTTGCGTTCGCGGTCTCCGGTTGCTGGGGTAATGCGGTCGACCATGGCATTGGGGAATGCAACATTGGCCCCAATCCAATCAGCCAGCGCCAAATTTGAAAGGCGAGCCAAGCCCACAACGGCATTTTTAGTAACCACGCCGTTGTGGGGAACGTTGTCGCAAGACATGACGGTAAAAGCGGCAACGCCCGTGGCGCGGCGTGCGGCAAGGCCAGCAACAATGAAACCGAAAACCGTTTTGGGGTCGTGAGGATTAGCGCCGTCATGCGCGATGGCCGGATGTTCAGGGTTAAACTTACCCGTTGCGGGATCAATAAAATATCCACCCTCTGTAATGGTCAGCGAAACAATGCGAATTTCAGGGTCACACAGCCGCGCCATCATCGCTGATTTATCGTTGGGTGAAACAAAGTCAATCAGCGGCCCGGTAATGTGTGCGGTGCTCAATTCATTGTCTTGTTCAACTACGGTTGTCAGATAATCCTGGGCCACCAATCTTTGTCGCATGGCTTCGTCAGAAGGCATAACGCCAGCGCCAACCAGCGCCCAACCATGGTCAAGGCCCAGGTTAAACAGATCATCAAGATAAACTGCCAGATGGGCGCGATGAAAATTGCCAACCCCAAAATGCATAATGCCGGCTTTCAGCGAGCTTCGTGCATAAGTGGGCACGCGCAATGTTTTTGCAATTTCAGGCAATGTAGCAAGAGATAGTTTTGTCATGTTCAGTTTTCCATTACAACAGGGCCATGGCACGAAGTGCCAGCGCCATGGTTGGTGCATTGGTATTTCCAGAGGGAATAAACGGCATTGCAGAAGCATCAATAACCCGAAGCCCCTGCATTCCACGGACGCGCAGGTTTGAATCGAGAACCGCCATTGCGTCTTGGTCTGGCCCCATGCGGCACGTGCCAACGGGGTGCCAATTGGTTTTCACACTGCGGCGGCAATGTTCAGCAAGGCCGGCATCATCGATAACGCCTTCTCCGGGAAGCATTTCATGGGTGATGCGCGATGCCAGCGGCTGTTGCTTCAAAATTTCACGCGCAAACCGCAGGCCCGCGATCTCAAGACGAAGATCTTCAGGCTCTGCCAAATAGTTATTATCAACAATCGGCTTATCCAACGCGTTGGCCGAACGCAGGCGAACTTTGCCGCGCGACTTTGGCCGAAGCAGACAGGCGTTCAACGTTACACCATCTTGTGGCTTTATATCTTTCACATCAGCATCAAGATAAACGGTGGGCACGCAATACATTTTGATGGTGGGGCGTTGGCCGCCATCCGGATCAATATAGGCGCAAGCTTCAACGCCCACGCTGGCCACAGGGCCTGATTTTGTTAAAAGATATTGGATGCCATTTTTCAACGCGTGAAGGCCGCGGTCTTCGCCAAAATATCCAAAATGGCCATTGGTTGCCGCAACTACGGGCACCTCATGGTGATCTTGCAAATTTTCACCAACACCAGGCAGGTTATTTTGAACAACAATGCCATGGTGTTTCAATTCATCGGCAGGGCCAATGCCCGACACCATCAATATTTTTGGTGTGTTGTAACATCCCGCCGCCAAGATAACATCTGCGCCACACAATGTTTCCCGTTGCGTGCCACTTTCCAAGTAACGCACACCCACACACCGGTTTTTTTCGATGATAAGGCTGGTCACTGTGCAATTGGTTTTGACTGAGAAATTATTGTCGCCCGAAATTTGCGATAAAAACGCGTCTACCCCGTTCCAGCGTTTGTTTTTATAGGTTGTATATTGCATGGCACCAACACCGCGCTGGGTTGCGCCATTAAAATCGCGGTTGAATGGAATGCCCAAAACTTGCGCTGCTGCAATATAGTCCTTTGAGATTTGACACAGGGCGCCCGTGTCAGACACATGCATTGGGCCATCTTGGCCATGGAATTCATCGTTGATGCCGTGGTTGCATTCCATTGCTTTGAAAAATGGCAACATATCAGCATAAGACCAGCCTGATTGGCCGCCCATGAAACGATCCCAATTGTCGTAATCTTCTTTTTGGCCGCGTGTATAAACCATGGCATTGACGGCGGTTCCGCCGCCCAAAATATTGGCTTGGCCCACTTTGGGCTTGCGGCCATTTAGATGCTGCTGGGCTACAGGCTCGTGCATTTCAAGATTGGTGCCGCTTTTCAAGCCCAACATCCACGCTGCTGGCATTGGCAACAAAAATGCTGAAAGTCCAACGGGTTTGGCGGGGCCACGCTCTAACATTAAAACGCTGGCCTTTTTTTCTTTCACCAGCGCCCAAGCCGCAACACAGCCTGCAGAGCCGCCGCCTACGACAATATAATCATAGGTTTCGGCCACTCAACGGATGACCTTACCGTCTTTACCAAATCGGTGCATACGGCTTTTGTCTGGCGTCAACCAAACGGCACTGCCCGGCACCAATGTGTTTTCGCCTGGCGCACGCACGGTCAATCGCCCGCGAGATCCCGCGTCGATGTGCAAATATGTATCTGAGCCCAAGTGCTCGGCAAGCATAACTGTGCCTTGCCAATCGCCTTTTTTGGTGTCGAGCTGAATGTGTTCTGGGCGGATGCCTAGTGTATTGTCTTCAACGAAATTCATTTTCGGCGAGCCAATAAACCCAGCAACGAAAAGCGAATTGGGTTTGTTATAAAGTTCAAGCGGTGAACCCACTTGTTCAATATGGCCTTTGTTCAAAACCACAATGCGATCTGCCATGGTCATGGCTTCAACTTGATCATGGGTTACATAAATGCTGGTTGAACCCAAATCTTTATGCAGTTGCAAAATGAAAATCCGCATATTAACGCGCAAGGCCGCATCAAGATTAGACAATGGTTCGTCAAACAGAAACGCCTTAGGATTGCGCACAATGGCACGGCCAATGGCCACACGCTGGCGTTGGCCGCCCGAAAGCTGGCCCGGCCTTCTGTCAAGATAGTCATTGAGGTTCAAGGTTGCTGCGGCGTGATTAACCTTTTGATCAATTTCGGCTTGCGGCATCTTGGCCATTTTCAATGGAAACGCGATATTGTTGCGCACACTCATATGCGGATAAAGCGCATAGGATTGAAACACCATTGCCAATCCACGCCCCGCGGGCGGCGTATCGGTCACATCTTTGCCATCAATGTTGATCTGGCCCGACGTCATGTCTTCAAGGCCCGCAATCAAGCGCAGCAAAGTGGATTTGCCACAACCCGATGGGCCAACAAAAACGACAAACTCGCCATTCTTAATTTCAAGATCCGCACCCGGAATAATTACGGCATCGCCGAAGGCCTTGCGCACTTTGTGAAGTGAAATCGTTCCCATTATTTTACTGCTCCGAATGTAAGGCCACGTACGAGTTGTTTTTGTGAGAACCAGCCAATGATTAAAATGGGGGCGATTGCCATCATCGAGGCCGCTGAAAGCTTGGCCCAAAATTGACCCTCTGGGCTGGAATATTCAGAAATGAAGAAGCTTAACGGTGCTGCATATTTGTTGGTCAGGTTCAAAGACCAGAAGGCTTCGTTCCAAGACAAGATCAAATTAAGCAGACAGGTTGATGCAATGCCGGGCAGCGCCATCGGTGTGAGAACGCGGGAGAGTTCGTTCCACAACGATGCGCCATCCATGCGGGCAGCTTCAAGAATGCCCACGGGGATTTCTTTGAAATAGGTGAACAGCATCCAAATGACGATTGGCAGGTTGAGCAGCGTCATCAAGGGCACCATGCCCCAGAAACTATCCATGATGTTGTAATCACCCCAATTGGCCCAGCCCCAATCGCGGAACACCAAACCGTTGCGGTTGAAAATCAGATAGATTGGAATAAGTGCGCCAGCTGGCGGCATCATTTTGGTTGATAACATCCACAGCAACATGTTGTGGGTGTTGCGGCTCCAGGCCCAAAGCGATGCGGGCACCACAAACACGAATAGCAACACAATGCCGATCACGGCGTTGGTGGGTTTCCAATCGTTGAAATATAATGCGCCAAAACAAATCGCCAAAGAAATTGCCATAACGCCTAGCCAGCCCCAGCCCGAAATTTTGCTGCTGCCTTCGGGATTTGGCGCAAAGGCCATAGACCACGCGGCAGGAATGGCAAAAACCAAACCCAGCAAGGTTGAAAGCACAACAATCACGCTGGTATTAAAAACATAGCGCACATAGTTAGAACGCTCTTGCACAATGCCGAAGTTTTCCAGTGTCCATGGTGTAGACAGCCAATTTTGCGGCAGGGTGTATGCGTCTGACTCTGTTTTAAAGGCTGCAACAGCCGTCCAAAAAATTGGAAAGAACAACATGAGGCCGATGACCCAGGCGACAATTGTCGTCAAGAGCTTGCGGCGATTTGATATTTTTAGCGCCATGGGATCAAGCCTCCAAATTTTTGCCGACGATGCGGACAAGGAAAACAGATACGATATTGGCCAACACCACCGCCACCAAACCGCCCGCTGCCGCCATGCCAACGTCTGTGGCATCATTCAACTGCGAGAACACGAGGTAAGTTAAGTTTCCGGCAAAGCCGCCAACACTGGTTACTTTTATTTCTGCAAAGATGTTCAACAGAAAAATTGTCTCAATCAGAATAACCACGGTGATTGGGCGGGCCAAATGGGGCAAAATAACATAGCGGAAAAATGATGTGGCCGGTGCGCCATCCATTGCGGCGGCGTCTTTTTGTTCTTCATCCAAGGATTGCAGTGCGGTGAGCAAAATCAGTGCGGCATAGGGCAACCATTGCCACGACACGATAATGCCAACTGAAAGAAGTGGGTAGGACCCGAACCAATCAATGGGTTGGGTTGAGCCAAAAAATCTTTGGATGCCCGCAAACAATCCAAACACCGGGTGCATGATAAGGTTTTTCCACACCAGCGATGAAACTGTTGGCATGATGAAGAATGGCGAGATCATCAACAGCCGCACAATGCCTCGACCCCAGAAAGGTTGGTCGAGCAAAAGCGCCAGAAACACACCGCCGACGACGGTCGTGATGATCACACCACCCACCAACACAAGCGTATTAAACAAGTCTTTCAGAAAATAAGGATCTTTGAAAAAATAATAGAAATTTGAAAATCCGGCCCAGCCCGTATTATCCGGGCTTTGCAAATTATAGCGCAAAAATGCGAAGTAGATGGTCAGCGCCAGCGGCACAAAAGACCATGCGGCTAAAACCGCAACTGAGGGGGCCAAAGCCCATTTTCCGAGAGCTTGCGCTTGTCTTGTGGCCATGATGCCGTCCCACCAAAATGAATTAAAGCAATAGCCAAAGCCATTTTCCGCCGCGTAGACGGAAAACACTTTCGTTCAAGTGCGCCCTTCCCTCACAGGAAGAGGGAAGGGCTGCTTGTTGTTATTACTTGATGTAACCAGCTTTGGTCATAGCATCAGTTGTGTAATCCTGAGCTTGCTTCAAAGCATCATCTGCACTCATCTGACCAGCAAGAGCTGCTGAGAAAAGTTCACCAACCTTGGTGCCGATACCAGCAAACTCTGGGAAGGATGCGAATTGTACACCAACGTAAGGCACGGGCTTTACAGTTGGGTGAACAGGATCAGCAGCGTTCATTGAGTTCAGTGTCATTTGAGCAAATGGCACTTTCAAATATTCTGGGTTTGCATAAAGTGAGGTGCGTGTGCCAGGAGGAACGTTCGCCCAGCCTTCTTTGGCCGCAATCAATTCACCGTAGTGCTTTGAAGTTGCCCAGCTTACGAACTTTTGAGCAGCATCCACTTTCTGCGAACCTGCAGGAATTGCCAGTGCCCAAGCCCAAAGCCAATTGGCGCGCTTGCCCAAGCCCTTATCAGGAGCCAGAGTAAAGCCAACGTCTTTAGCAACTGAAGATGCTTTTGCATCGATCACGAATGAACCAGCCGCTGTTGCGTCTGCCCACATGCCGCATTTGCCCGATTGGAACAAAGCAAGGTTTTCAGAGAAGCCGTTGCCTGAAGCGCCAGCTGGACCTGCATCCTTCATCACCTTCAAATAGGTGTTGAGTGTGTCTTTCCATTCTTGCGTATCGAATTGTGGATGCCACGTTTCGTCAAACCAACGTGCGCCGAACGAGTTCGACATAGCACCCAAGAATGCCATGTTTTCGCCCCAACCAGCTTTGCCGCGCAGACAGATGCCGTTTACGCCGTTGGCGCGATCGGTCATCTTGTTGGCAGCATCAATGATGAAATCCCATGTTGGTGCGTCTGGCATTGTAAGGCCAGCTTTTGCCATCAGGTCTTTGCGATACATTACGAAAGATGATTCGCCGTAGAATGGTGCAGCATAAAGTTTGCCATTGGCAGAAAGACCACCGGAAACGGCTGGCAGAATGTCCTTAGGATCATCAAGACCAGCAAGTTCAACCAGCCAGCCCTTGGCACCCCAGATTGGGGTTTCATACATGCCAATGGTCAACACGTCATATTGGCCGCCCTTGGTGGAAATGTCTTTTGTCACTTTTTGACGAAGATCATTTTCTTCCAAAGTTACCCAGTTCAGCTTGATGCCGGGGTTGGCAGCGGTGAAATCATCGGTATATTTTTGCATACGGATCATGTCGCCATTGTTTACAGTGGCGATCGTCAGTGTTGTATCAGCGGCCAAAGCCGTGCCTGCCAAAGCGGCAAAAGCAAAGGCAGCAATCGTGCCTTTCAAAGCAATATTCATTAAAATCCTCCCATGAGCCTCCCGAGCATTTGCCCGTGAAGTGGGCGTAAGTCACAACGCCATGACCAGAGAGTCAATGGTAATTCGTCATTGCAACGCGTCATTGCACATGCAACATGACATTAAATTATTGATTTTAATAGATTAAATTGAATTTGGGCTTTTGCTCATGGGCGCAATAAAAGCCCAGCCATCGCCTCGTTGGTCATGATTCCATTGATCAATTTGCCAATCAAAGCGCCTTTCACGGCGCGCAAACGTGGCAAAGCCATTGCAATTCCAAGCACTTTTCGCCTGGCGGGTTGTTCGAGGGGAACGCTCACCACACGGTCGTTGGTAAAGCCGTCAATCAGGTGGCCCCTATCATCAAAGGCCCAACCGATAATTTCGCCAGCGGCACCTGCTTTGACCAAGGCGCGCATTTCATCTGGTTTCACAAAGCCATCGCGCACCAGGGCCGCGTCGTCGCCCATGGTGCCCACGCCCACAAAGGTAACGTCTGCTTGTTTGGCCAGTTCTACTACGTTACGCACCGGTTTTTGGCTGAGCAAAAGCGCTTTATCATGCACCGTGGTGGCAATAACCGGAAGCGGCATGGGGTAATGGGGCGCGCGCACCGCGTCTGCCACGCGGCTTACCACATCATAAAGCGACGCCGAACCATCGGATGCAATGTTGCCCACCAGCGATACAATTTTATGCTGCGGACAATCCATCGGCGTTAGTTGGTCAACCATGGCGCGCAACATGCGGCCGGTGCCCATGGCCACAACAACGGGGTGCTGGGATATAAAATAGCGTTCAAGCTCGGCTGCTGCTGCTTGAGCCACGCCCAGGGTTGAAGAGTCTGAATCAGGATCACTTGGCACCACTTCACAAAATTCAATTTCAAATTTTTGTTTCAGGCGTTCAGATAATTCCAAACATTTGGCAATGGGGTGATCAAGCCTAACCTTGATCAGCTTTTCAGAAATGGAAAGTGAAACCAAGCGCTGGGCCGTTTGGCGCGACACACCCAATTTGCGCGCGATTTCGTCTTGGGTGTTGCCTGCGATGTAATAAAGCCAGCCAGCCCTTGCCGCTTCATCCAAACGGGCATTTTCAAGTTCAACATTGCGCACCATGTGCTTGGCTAACCTTATGGGTGCCGCAGATAAGGCACGGGATCAAAAAAATCAGTCATACGATTAAATTTACGATCGACCAACTCTGGCCCACTTACATGTTGATAGCCATGGTTAAAATGGTCGCCTCCGGTGAATTGCCAAACTGTCATGTTGGCAGCTTTGCCACCGTTTACGCCAGCGGTGCTGTCTTCAATCACCAAACATTCTTCGGGCAGAGCACCCATAGCCTTTGCGGCATAGTAAAAAATATCGGGTGCGGGTTTGCCACGGGCCACCAATGACGTTGTAAAAATTCTATTTTGAAACCGCGGCATAAGGCCAGTTACCTCAAGCGATCGGTTCACGCGCGCCGGGCTTGAGCCTGATGCCAAGCAAAATGGCACATTCAGCTGATCAAGCACTGTTTCAATTCCCGCCATGGCTTTCAGCGGGCCATCAAAGCTTTGCAGCAACCTTTCGCGATAATCTTTTTCAAAGCTATCGGGCACACCCTTGCCATGCTCGCGCGCATATTTTGCCGCCACGGTTGTGAAGCTGTGGCCAACAAAATTGTGATAAACAAAAGACAGATCAACATTCAGCCCAATTTCGGAAAAAACTTCAACCACCATTTGGGCGCTTAACAATTCGCTATCGACCAACACGCCGTCACAATCAAAGATGACCAGCGCAATGTTTTGCATCAGCGTTTTTGCTTTTTCGCGCGAAAGGCTTCAAGGCCGGCCTTAAGTTCGTTGCTTTGGGCCGCAGCGATTCCGCCCAATGCTTCTAAGGCGCGTTCAGCGTCTTCGCCTTCAGCAGCGTTGATCATCATTTTTGTAGCAGCGGTTGCAAAGGCTGAACGCGTGCAGATGCGCTGCGCCAAAGCCAAGGCGCTATTCATGCTTTCGCCCGGCGCAGAAACTTGATCGACAAGGCCATGCGACAAGGCTTCATCTGTTGAGAAACTTTCGCCCCCAAGCGCCATGCGCCTAATAATTTGAGCACCGAAACGGCGCACCGCGCGTTGTGTGCCAGACCAACCGGGAATGATGCCTAAACCCGTTTCAGGCAATGATATTTTTATGTGTGGTTCAGCGATGCGAAAATCTGCACATGTGGCCAATTCAAAACCACCACCCATGGCCGAACCATTCAACACCGCGATTAAAGGTTGGCGCATTCTGGCAAGCGCATCAAAAGCACGGTGGCCAAGCCTTACCCATTGCAGCCCAAACTCCTCAGCTGGCTCTGCTGACCACGCATCAATATCACCGCCCGCACAAAAAGCCCTGTCACCCTGCCCGGTGATCAATGCCACTTTAATTTTCGCATCCGCATCAATAAGCAAAGCGGCGCGTTCTAAAGCCAAGATCATGGGCTTATCCAGCGCGTTCAATTTCTCGGGCCGGGCAAGTGAAACTGTGGCAATTGCATTGCTCACACTCAGTTTAATGCGAGCATCACCCGTTTCAAACATGAATGGCGGTTCCTAATTTTTGTGGGGCAAACAAATTGCCAGCCATGGTTTTGAGTTGAGGGGAAACGATTAAAGGAAATTCGGCCTGATCCAAAATATTGTCTTGCAACAATACACCCGGTGCAATTTCTGTCACCACAATGCCTTCTGGCGTAAGCTTCATTACACAGCGTTCTGTCACATAAGTAATGTCTTGGCCTTGCATGACTGCGCGGCGACCCGAAAAGGTGATTTGTTCGCACGCGTTGACCAATTTTTTAATCTTGCCTTCTTTTTCAATCTTTAACTTGCCATCAACAATATCCATTTTTGCGCCAGCATTGAAGAAGCCAGAGAATATAATTTTTTTGGCCCGCGCGGTAATATCAACAAAGCCGCCAGCTCCGGCTGTTACATGGGGTCTGGCACCAAGGCGATGAACGTTCACGCTGCCGGTTTGATCAATCTGCAAGAATGATAACAACGAACAATCAAAGCCACCGGCCTGAAAATAGGTAAACTGGTGGGGCGATGCCACAATGGCCTCGGCGTTTGATGAACAGCCAAATTGAAATTCCAACAATGGAATTCCACCTACGGCACCTTGTTCAATCACCCAAGTAACCGCACCATGTTGGCCTTCTTCCAACACAATGCGCGGCACGTTGGCTGAAACACCAAAACCCAAATTCACCGCCCAACCCTGTTTCAATTCTTGCGCCACGCGTCTGGCAATCACCTTGCCTGTGCCAAAATCCATATGGGCAAAGCTGTCTAAGGGCTTTTGTTCCTCGCCGCTGATGGCGGGGTCATAAGGCGTCTGGGTGGTTTGCCATTGGTCGGGTGCTTCAACAATATAGTCAATAAGAATGCCAGGAATGCGCACATTATGCGTAGAAATTGAACCATCAGGCACAATGCGTTTCACTTGCGCAATAACAATGCCGCCATTGTTGTGCGCTGCCATGGCCACTTCCATGCCGCCCAAATAAGCGCCTTCTTGTTCAAAGCTTAAATTGCCGCGATGATCGGAAGACGTGGCTCTTATGATGCCCACATGTGGCGTTATCGTTGGAAAAAATAAAAGCTCTTGGCCTTCAAAGTTTATCTTTTTAACAATGGGTGCTGCGGCGGCCAGCGCATTCATGGCACAACCTTGCTGATCAGGATCAACAAACGTATCAAGCCCCACTGATGTCAAAACACCCGGGCGTTTGGCAGCGGCTTCGCGTAACAGATCAAACACAATGCCTGAAGGCACATTATAGGCCGGAATTTCATTCGCCGTAATCATGGCCCAAATGCGTGGGGGTTCAGCACCCGAAGGGCCAGACGGATATGAACCGGCAATCGTTCGCGCCACTTGGCCCTTGTTGGCAGTTAAATGTTCAATCCCTTTGATGCCATAAAAATCTCCCGCAGCAATGGGGTGAATCATCGTCAGCGCTTTGGGTGTTTGGTGTTTGGCAAAGCGTTCGCCCATCGCTTTCAACACTGCATCAGGGCAACCCAAGCCTGATGAAGAGTTGACGGCCACAATAGCGTTGTCTGCAATATGTGAAACGGCTTCAGCTGCTGAAACAATTTTGGGCATTAACGATTTCCACGAATAAGATCAGCAGCTTTTTCTGCCATCGCAATTGTTGGTGCATTGGTGTTGGACGAAACAACACGCGGCATGGTTGAAGAGTCACATACGCGCAAGGCTTCAATTCCATGCACGCGCATTGATGTATCAACAACCGCCATATCATCAACACCCATTTTGCACGCCCCTACGGGATGATAAGACGAACGTGCGGTGGCACGGGCAAAATCGATATAATCTTGTTGCGATTTTAGTTTTGTGCCCGGCGCAAACTCACTGGAAACATAACGCCGCATCGATTTGGTTTGGCCAACCTCTTGGCTGATTTTGATCGCTTCAATATGGCGCTCTAAATCATAAGGCTCGGCAAATGAATTGGGGTCAACCACGGGTGCATCTGCCGGGTTGTTTGAACGCAAGGTAATTGTGCCGCGTGAACGAGGCCTGGTGAAATATGAATTGCACGATGCACCATTGCCGCCGGGCAGCGTATCGCCCGCCTTTTCAACACCAGCACCAGCCACAAAATGAAATTGCAAATCTGGGGTTTTTTCTTTGCGGTTGCCCCACCAAAATGCGCCAGCCTCAACAATGTTGCTGGCAACGGGGCCGTTGCGAAACAAGGCATATTGCAAGCCGGCCCACGCCATCCAATGCGGTTTTTTATATTTATCATAGGAATGAGCACCATTTAGAACCCAAGCCACATCGCTTGAAAAGTGATCATGAAAATTTTGGCCGACGCCTTTTAGGTCATGCACAACTTGCACATCGCGTTCGCGCAAATGGGTGGCAGGGCCAATGCCTGAAAGCATCAACAATTTGGGCGAGCCTATGGCACCTGCAGTTACGATCACCTCGCTTGCGGCTTGAAGAACAATGGTGCGGCCCCTGTCTATTATTTCAACGCCTGTGGCTTTGCTATTTTCAATCACAACACGCACCACTGTTATGCCGGTGCGCAATTCCAAATTCTTGCGTTTTAACGCTGGTTTTAAATAGCCCACAGCGGCGCTGCACCGCCTGCCGTTCTTGGTGGTGGTTTGATAAAATCCCGCACCTTCCTGCTTTCCTGAATTGAAATCAGGATTAAAATTCATGCCAAATTCCATGCAGCCTTGCACATAGGCCAATGACACTTTGTTGGGCGCGCCATTGTCTGATACGCCAAGCGGGCCATCAATGCCGTGGTCTTTGCCGCCCAATCTGGAATTTCCTTCAGACTTCACAAAATAGGGTTGCAAATCCTTGGCACTCCACCCTTTGCAGCCCAACTCATCAGCCCAGCCATCATAATCTTCAGGGCAGCCGCGAGTATAAATTTCAGCATTGATCGACGAGCCGCCGCCCAACACACGTGCTTGGGGATAAACCGTTTGGCGGTTGTTGGCATGTTTCAATGGTGCTGTTTTATAACCCCAGGTTAACGGCCCATCCGTCATTTTGAAAAAACCAACGGGCATGTGAATATAAGGATCTGTGTCGCGCGGGCCCGCTTCAAGCAGCAAAACTTTCGCCTCTGGCATTTCAGACAGGCGCGCGGCCATTACACACCCAGCCGAGCCACCACCGATAATTATATAGTCATACATGCTTGCGAAACTTTCTGAACTGGACTAATCATAAATAACTATTTAGTTATTTCAAGAGTTATTGATCGTGGTTGTAGAAAAGCAAATTCGAGACCCTGAACAAACCAAACTGCGCATCTTGGCCGCAGCGAAGGTGGAGTTTGCCCAAAAGGGTTTGGGCGGTGCCCGGGTTGATGTGATTGCAACACGCGCAAAAGTGCAAAAGCGCATGATGTATCATTACTTTGGCAACAAAGAAGCCCTGTTTGCCCGCGTGATTGAAGTTGCCTATGCCAGTTTTCGTGATGCCGAAGCGGCGCTTGAAATTGAAAAGCAAGAACCTGTGGTAGCGCTTGAAAAACTGGTTGCCTTCACATGGAATTATTATCTCGAAAACCCCGAACTGATTACGTTGGTAAATTCAGAAAATCTTCACAAAGCCAAACACATTAAAAATTCCAAGGCGCTGCAAAAGCTGAACCGCAGTTTTGTTGATCGTATGCGGGCCTTGCTCGATCGGGGGGCGACTGCTGGCATATTTCGCAAAGACTTGGATCCCGTCCAAGTGCTCATCACGCTTTCTGGTGGTGGCTTTCACTATCTCACCAACCACCACACGGGAGAGATTGTTTATGGCCGCAAGCTGATGACGCCTGAAGCAAAAGCCGCACGCTTGCACTTTAACACTGAAACAATTTTGCGTTTGGTGTGCACGCCTAAGCAACTTTTGAAAATGGAAGGGGCCTGATATGGGTGTTGCAATTGTTACGGGCGCACAACGCGGCATGGGCAAAGCCATTGCTTTGGCGCTGGCAGATAATGGTTTTGATGTGGCCGTCGTTGATCTTGAAATCACGCCAGCATTGAAAGAGGTTGAAACCAACCTTCTGGCCAAAGGCGTTAAAGCTGTGGCGCTGGCATGTGATATTAGCAATATTGAGCACCATAAAACAATGTTAGAGGCCGCTGAAACGGCTTTAGGGCCTGTTACCACTTTGGTGAACAATGCTGGCGTTTCAGTGAAATCTCGTGGTGATCTTCTGGATGTAACACCTGATGCTTATGACTTTTGTTTAAACATTAACACACGCGGCACATTCTTTTTAACCCAGCGCTTTGCAAAACGTGTCCGCGATTCCGTAACGCCATGCCACCGTTCCATCATCACCATCACATCAGCCAATGCCAGTGCGGTTTCAATTGCACGCGGCGAATATTGCATCTCAAAAGCCGGGGCTTCCATGATGTCAAAACTTTTTGCGGCGCGTTTGTCTGATGAAGATATTGGTGTTTATGAAATTCAACCGGGCTTTATTGACACCGATATGGTGGCCCCGGCCAAAGCTAAATATGATGCGCTGATTGAAAATGGCATGACAGTGATTAAACGATTTGGCACACCGGCAGAAGTTGGGCGCATCGTTGTTACTTTGGCAACGGGCCTGTTGCCCTATACATCTGGCCAAGCCATACAAGCCGATGGCGGGCTTTTGACGGTGAGATATTAAAATGAAAATCAATCTGCCCAACAGTGCAGGCAAAATGTTGCCGTTTAAAATTTCAACAGAACCGTTAAAAATTCGCGCGCCAAAAAAACCTTTCAACCGCATCGCTTTTGCCGCGGCCCATGTGGTGGCTGATCCATTTTCAAATTCAGGCACCATTGATTGGAAATCAACGCTGGCCTATCGGCGTTATTTGTTGAAGCAAGGCTTCGGTATCGCAGAGGCGATGGATACATCGCAACGCGGTATGGGGCTTGATTGGCCAGTGGCCTTGGAATTAATCAAACGTTCCTTGGCCGACGCGGGCGACAAGGCTTCGAAGATTTATTCTGGCTGTGGCACCGATCATTTGAACGCGGCTGACGCACGCACTCTTGATGATGTGATGCGCGCCTATGACATGCAACTTGAAGAAATTCAAAAACTTGGCGGGCGGATTATTTTGATGGCCAGCCGCGCCTTGGTGCGGGTGGCCAAATCGCCTGATGATTATTTGAAAGTTTATCACCATGTTTTGCAACAAGCCGAACATCCGGTAATTTTGCATTGGCTGGGGCCAATGTTTGATCCGGCGCTAAAAGGATATTGGGGCCAAGAGAGCTTCATGATGGCCATGGAAACGTGCTTGGCCATGATCAACGCCAACGCCAGCAAAGTTGATGGAATAAAAATATCGCTGCTGGATGCGGAAAAAGAAATCAGCATGCGCCGCGC
>JAYUHQ010000087.1:0-5916 GCA_043766895.1 Aestuariivirga sp. | reverse complement strand
GTTCATCAATCACGCAACAGGTTGCCAAAAACCTATTTTTGTCACCTGAAAAAACCTTGCAACGCAAAGTGCATGAAGCGTTTCTGGCTTTGTGGATTGAGGCCAGACTTTCTAAAAATGAAATTTTGAAGCTTTATCTGGATCGCAGCTATATGGGCGGCGGCAACTATGGTGTTGAGGCCGCATCGCAGTTTTATTTTGGCAAATCTGTGCGCGATATTGGTTTGCCAGAAGCTGCGGTTTTGGCTGGCTTGTTTAAAGCGCCAACCCAATATGCACCCCACGCGAACCCGGAAGCTTCGAAGGCGCGTGCCAATGTGGTGCTATATCGCATGTTAGACGCTGGCTTCATCAACCAAGGTGAGTTGTTGCAAGCCCAGCGCCAGCCGGCAACGATTGTCAAACAAAGTATCACCGCAAGCCCCAACTGGTTTTTGGATTGGGCCTATCAAGACACCTTGGACGTTATGGACAGGCAAGGCTTGAAAAATGATTATGTGGTGGAGGTGAAAACAACCATCAACACCAAGTTGCAAGACGCAAGCCAAGCCATCATCAACGATGTTGTGGATAACCAAGGATCAGATTTAAACTTCAACCAAGCCTCGGCCATTACCATGACGCCAGAGGGGGCGGTTCGGTCAATTGTGGGCGGGCGCAACTATGAAGACAGCCAGTTTAACCGCGTGGTTTCAGCCAAGCGGCAGGTGGGCTCATCATTCAAACCCTTTGTGTATCTGACAGCCCTTGAACATGGCTATACGCGTGATACCAAGGTGCAAGATAGCGAAGCTTGCGTGGGCAATTGGTGTGTGCACAATTATAACGCAGAATCGTTCGGCACGGTTCCGTTATGGTTGGCGCTTACCCATTCAATCAACACAGTTGCAGTTAAATTGATGGTGGATGTGGGCCGCAAGAATGTCGAGGCCACCGCGCATCGTGTGGGCATCACCGGTGATATTGACCCCTATCCCACCATGGCCATTGGCACGAGTTCATTGACCTTGCTTGATATGGCCACTGGCTATGCCACTTTTGCTGCGGGTGGAAAATTGGCGCATCCTTATTCGGTTCTGGAAATTCGCAAGCCCAATGGTGAATTGCTCTATAGCCACGCGGCCAATGAAAAAGATTCTGAACAGGTTGATCCTTACGACAAAGTGGCCGAGTTAAATTCAATGATGCATGATGTGGTGATGCAAGGCACGGCCACGCGCGCACAATTGGGTTATGCGCCGGTTGCTGGCAAAACCGGCACCAACGCCAACTTTCGCGATGCTTGGTTTTTGGGGTTCACTGCCCATAACGTTACGGGCGTTTGGGTTGGCAATGATGACAACACGCCCATGGCAAGTTCGAAAGAAAAAGCCGTAACGGGCGGGCGGGTTCCGGCACCAGCATGGAAACGCATTATGGATGTGGCCGAATTTGGCTTGAAGCCAGAAGGCTTTCCCGGCGTTCCGATGAATGAAACCTATACGCCGCCGCCCACCAGAAGCGAAGATCCAGCCTTGGTGGGAACGGCGGTTCCGCTGCCTGCCTTGCCCTCGCCCGATGAAGTGGCCGCCGTTAGCCCCGATGTAGCGGTTGACCCCGATCAAGAAGCCACCAATGTTTTGAATGGTATGATGGACCTTTTTCAAGGAACGGCAGATGGGCCAGCTGCGGCACCGGCACATTATGCGCCCAAGAAAAAGCATTTCACGTTGCCAAAGCCCCATGTGGTGCAAAAGAAAAAATCGCTGTTTGATTTGATCTTTGGCCAACGTGCGAATTAGAATCTGATGTCGTTTTTTATGATTCTGTTTTAAGGACAACCCTTATGGGGGAAATTTAGCGCATCATGGGCATTTCACTGGGTTCCACACTGTTGGTTTTAGGGGTGGTTGTGGGCTATGTTAGCGCACAACAATCTTTGGGCCGCGCTGGGCTGGCACCAGTGGCCGATGAACCACAGTGGCAACAAGCAGTGGCAAGCCCCAAAGACCCTTATGTGATTTATGCAATTGGCCATTTTATCTCTGATGGCTTTTTGCCCCCGCCCACATCTGCCCAAGTTTATGTGCGCAAAACTGATGATGACGGCAACAGCCTGCGCAGTGATTGTGCCTATTCATTGGTGGGCGCTGTGCCCCAAGCACGCTGGTGGGCCGTGAAAATTGGCACCGTGGCACCCAACGTAAAAATGCTCAGCGCGCGGGACGCTATTTTATCAAGCACTGATCAATTGCAAATTGGCATTGCCAAGCACCAAACGCCCGGCAATTGGCTGGCCATGCCGCAGACGAGCCCCATCGAACTTTCGTTAGTGTTGAACGAACCTTATGCTTTGGCCAAGAACGCCAAGCGCCTGCCCTTGCCAGCGCTTAAAAAAATTGAGTGTGAATGATGAGCAGATTGTTCTGGCCCATTACGGCGTTGTTTGTGGGCTTGGCTGTGCATTTGGCTTACGTTTTATTTGCACCGGGTTTGATATTACAACGCAACCTTGCCACACTGACAGGCAATGCCAGCACCAACCATTTCTTTGTAATGTCACCCGAAGCCCAGATCAAGTTGGTGCCCACAGCCACCGCGCAAGATATTGTTGGGCTTTGCTTGCTGGATCTATCGGCGGGCAAAGTTGTGTTCTCAGCCAATGTTCCAAAATCATTGTGGACACTTTCCATCTTCAGCCAAACTGGCCAGCAGATTTATTCTATCAATGATGCAGAAGCCGGCACAAGCCAATTTGCCATTGAGCTGAAACGCGCCAAAGGGTTTTTAGAACAATTGCGCGGCAAAGGTGATCCGGAAGAGGCTGGCCAAATTCAAAATGTGGGCTGGCATGCCGATATCAACGATCGGCGCGGCGTGGTGGTTTTATGGGTGCCGGTGGATGATGCTTCTAAAAGACCTGCCATTGAAGCGGGGCTGAAAACCACAACCTGTGAAGCCAAAACCTAAAAGCTTATTCTAATTCTTCTGCTGTGGCTTGATTGTTGAGCGATGGCAAGCGGCGACTTTTTAAGTGCGGCGGTGCAGCAAAATCGATGCGCTCAAACCTCACACCCGGAAATATAATAATTTGTGCCGGGCCCATAACCACAGCCTTTACCGGATTTGATTTTAATCGTTCTGCAAATAGGATGACAGAGGCCATGGTTTAAGTTTCCAATCTTGATGCCTCAAGATAAATACAGACATGGTTAACAATCGACTAAAATTTTTGAGATAAGAACAGTTTTGTCTATTCGCCCACGGTGCCAATAACGTTAAGGCCTGCCAGATCTGTTCTGTCTTCAATCTCAATTGCCCAAAGATCAGAATCAAATTTCTTCTGCTTGGCCACGTATGCACTGGCATGGCTCCACGAAACTGGTGTTGCAAACGCCTTTAAAAAAATGCGCGTGCCTTGCTCATCATGCGATGGGCCAGGGGGCGGCACCAACAGATCAAAGGTGCTATTTAAGTGGTTGATATAAACATAAACAGCGCCCGCATCATCAGCGCCCTTATCGATGATCGCACCAAATTGCCCCCGTTCAAGGCAACGGCGAAGCTGGGCATCAATCCAAAAACGCGATTTAAGCCGCATGGGTCAATTCGCTTGAATGTTCAGCGCGCCCATTAAATTCGCATCAACAGTGCCATCCATGGCCAAGCCGTTATCCATTTCAAATTTCAAAATAGCGGCATGGGTTTCTTCGTTCAACTGGCCATCAAGCGTGTTGATATCATAACCAAGGCCCGCCAACGCCACTTGAACATTTTTAATTTTCAAGGTGCGGCTGCTCATGTCCACCACCGGCTTAATTTCGGCCACAGTTTTAATGGCCGCGGGTTCAACACTGCCCGTAAAATTTGCGGCAGCTTCAACCTTGCGGGTGAACTTGATGTGGTTGATCAGGTCTTGGCTCACTTCGCCCGTCACTTGCAAACCATTGATTTGTTGATAGCGCTGAACCGCCTGTTTGGTGCGCTGGCCTATGACGCCATCCACCAAGCCTTGATAAATGCCGGTGGCCAAAAGTTCACGCTGGGTTTCTTCCACCAGCGGATCATATTTCAAAACAACCGTGTTGTTGGGGTCAGCGGCCACAGCAACATCCATGTGGGTTGTGGCACCAATGGGCAATGTTGTGGCCAGTCTGGCCCGGCCCGTTTGATGTGCTAGGGCATTATAGATGATCATGCCGCTGAGAATGGTTGCCCCCAGCAGCAATACAAATGAGAGCGGCTTCATCTTGCGCTCATCATCATCCAAAACGTCTTTTACGCGACCCAAACCTACACCCCATATTATGGTTACAGACTGCCCGTGCAAAGTTAACAGCGGCCTAATCTGGTGTTTAAATTTAGTCGAAATTTTGATTCAAATTCAGGCCTGGGGTTTCACGCGCTGGCAATTTGGCCCTGCTATACCTTTGAGAAATAAGAAAGCAGAATGGGCTTAAGATGGGACTGATTAGAAAAGCACTTGTGATCGGCGGCATTATATTTGCCTTGCCATCACCGCCTGTTGTTGACCCTGTCGTGGCATTTCCGCCTTCTATGCAATCATCTACTTTTGCAACTGTTGCTGCCGCAGCTGAAACCATGGCCGATGTAAAAGGCTTTTGTGAGCGCCGGCCGCAAGCTTGCACCACCGGGCAATATCTTGCTGTAACCTTCGAAGGCAAAGCCCGATATGCGGTAAAATTGGCCTATGAATGGGCCAACACCGCCAAGGGCGAAACAACCAAGCCTGATGCGCCGCCGTTACGCTTGGCAACGCTGAACGAGCAAAAACCCCAGACAATCGAAGATTTGCTGCGCAAAACCACGCAAGAGTGATGTGTTTGCCCAACGCACCGAGTTGGGCTAACCTTCAACGCTCATGTCTGATCATCATCATTCTCATCTGTGGCCCGGCGTGCCGCTGGCACTGGTTGCCGCAGCTGCTTTTGGCATTTCAACACCGTTGGCCAAAGTGTTGTTGGGCTCAATGGATCCTTGGATCATGGCAGGTCTTTTCTATTTGGGATCTGGCATTGGGTTAAGCATCATTATTGCGGCGCGCAAATTGCGCGGCACCAGGGTGCAAGAAGCCAGCTTGCGTGGCACCGACATTCCTTGGCTTTTGGGAACCATCTTTTTTGGTGGCATTTTGGGGCCAGTCCTTTTGTTGTTTGGCCTTAACCAAGCTGATGCCACGTCTGCCTCTTTATTATTGAATTTGGAAGCCACCTTCACGCTGATTTTGGCGTGGGTGGTATTTCGCGAACATGTTGACCGGCGTCTTTTTATCGGGGCCGTGTTCATTGTTGCAGGCGCCATGGTGCTGTCTTGGCAAGGTGGCATTGGCAAATGGAACTATGGCTCTGTGCTGATTGCAATGGCGTGCCTCTCATGGGCCATTGACAATAACCTCACCCGGAAAATTTCAGCGACAGATCCATTTATTTTGGCAGCCATAAAGGGTTTGGCGGCGGGTCTTGTAAATACAGCATTGGCTTTTTATGCCGGTGCGCATTGGCCAGAAGTGCTGAAACTTTCCGAAGCGATGGCATTGGGCTTTGTGAGTTATGGCTTGGGCTTGGTGATTTTTATTTTCGCGCTGCGCTATTTGGGAACAGCCCGCACAGGCGCATATTATGGAACAGCGCCGTTCATTGGCGCACTCTTTGCAACCCTGATTTTTGGAACGGCAATAACGCCAGTGTTGCTGCTTGCAGGCGTGCTGATGGGCATTGGGGCATGGCTGCATTTGGCCGAACGCCATGAACACGACCATATCCACCAGCCGTTAGACCATGAACACGCCCATGTTCATGATGAACATCATCAACACAGCCACCAAGGCCCGGTGGTTGAACCACATTCGCACAGCCATAGCCACGAACCCTTGCGCCACAAACACCACCATTATCCAGATATTCATCACCGCCATGA
>JAYUHQ010000086.1:0-15697 GCA_043766895.1 Aestuariivirga sp. | reverse complement strand
TTGCGTGAGTTGTATGATGAGTTCTCAATCGCCCATATCCGGCATTCGCCGTCTGTGGCGCTCTCTGGCGGAGAGCGTCGCCGCGTGGAAATCGCCCGAGCCCTTGCCGCCGACCCCGATTTCATGCTCCTCGACGAGCCCTTTGCGGGGATTGATCCCATTGCGATCGGTGATATTCGCAAACTGGTGCGACAGCTTACCTCTCGGGGAATCGGGGTGCTTATTACGGATCACAACGTACGAGAAACCCTTGAGATCATCGACCGCGCACTCATCATCCATGAGGGCCACGTCCTAACCGAAGGCACGCCCCAAGACATTGTGAACAACAAAGACGTGCGCCGTTATTATCTGGGCGAAAATTTTCACATTTGAACCCCATTTGCCCAACTCTCGCATGATTACACTTTGCTAACCATGGCGCGCTTTTAAAATGCCCCTTAACGTGTCGCTTCGACATTTGGTATAGATCTTGCCGCCATGGCACTGATGCAGAAACTTGCCCTTAAACAGGGCCAATCACTGGTGATGACACCGCAATTGCAGCAGGCAATCAAACTGTTGCAAATGTCGAATATTGAGATCCAGAGTTTCGTTGATCAGGAACTGGAAAAGAACCCGCTGCTCGAACGAAGCGAGGGCCAGCAAGACCAAATTTCTCCTAAAGCCCAAGCTGAAGCCGATGTGCCAGATGCTCCTTTCTCAGCTGATGACGCCAGAGGCGCTGAAGGCGATGGCGCATTATCACCTTCTGATGGAGTTAGCGTTTTGCCCATGCAACAAGGCCCAGGGCTTGATCCGGGTTGGCAAACGGTGCGCGGCTCAGGATCAGTTTCTCTAGATGGTGAGGCACAAGACTTTGCCTCAACCTTGTCGCGCGATATAACCCTGTCGGAACATTTAACCGGCCAACTCAATCTCAATTTGCGTGAGCCCGTTGATCTATTAATCGGCCATCACGTCATCGGCATGGTCAACGAACAGGGCTATCTCACCACCGACGCGCCAAGCATTGCCGAAAGCCTTGGCGCAGATCGAGCGCAGGTGGAACGCGTTCTGGCCATTCTTAAAACCTTTGATCCGGTTGGCGTTTTTGCCTCAGATCTGAAGGAATGTTTGGCCCTGCAACTGAAAGAAAAAAACCACTTTGATCCGGCAATGGAAATTCTGCTCGATCACTTGCCCTTGGTGGCCAAGCGCGATTATCCCAGCCTTAAAAATTTGTGCCATGTCAGCATGGAAGATCTCCATGATATGATTGCTGAACTGCGGGCCTTGAACCCAAAGCCAGGCCACGCCTTTGGTTCAGAACCGGTGGTGCCCATCGTGCCTGATGTGTTGGTGCGTGGCGCCCAAGACGGATCGTGGTTGGTAGAGTTGAGCAGTGAAACGCTGCCACGCGTGTTGGTCAACAACCAATATGCCGCCCGCGTGCAAGGCAGCGCCAGCAAGGCCGAAGACAAGCTTTATCTTTCTGAGTGCCATGCCCAAGCGTCGTGGTTGGTCAAAAGTCTTGATCAACGTGCCAAGACAATTTTAAAAGTGGCACAAGAAATTGTAAAACAACAAGATGCATTTCTGGTTTTGGGCGTTCAACATTTGCGCCCCATCACCTTGCGCAATGTTGCTGATGCCATTGAAATGCACGAATCAACCGTCAGCCGCGTCACCTCCAACAAATATATGATGACACCACGAGGCACTTTTGAACTGAAATATTTTTTTACCAACGCTATTGCCACAGGCGAACAGGGCGGCGAGCAACATTCCTCAGAATCTGTACGTCACCGCATTCGTGAACTGATCGCCGCAGAAACCGCCGATCATGTTCTTTCAGATGATGATCTTGTGGAGAAGTTGAAATCCGAAAGCATTGAAATTGCCCGGCGCACCGTTGCTAAATATAGAGAATCGTTGAATATTTTATCTTCCGTGCAGCGTCGCAGAGAAGCCCGCGCCAAGCGCTGATTGACGGTTGACTTCACCCCTGATGGCTCATAATGGAGCCGCCAAGCATATCAGAGCCATCACCCACGGTGGATTTAACTTGCCCCTTGTTCGTTAAAAATATGCCGCTATGGGCCAGTTGACGAAACGCCCAACAAGGCCCATTTCTAAATGAACGGGGTGGCAGGCAAGGAAACAGACCATGCAAATAAAGATCACCGGCAAGCACATCGATATCGGCGAAGGATTGCGCCAACATATCGAAGCGCGATTGCAAAGTTTTCGAGAACGTTTTTTTGAAGGTTCAGTTCACGGCACCGTGACACTTGAAAAACAGCGCAGCCGTTTTCTATCTGATTGTTCTTTGCATCTTGCAACGGGCCTGCATCTTCAAGCCCATGCCGAAAATTCTGATCCGCAAGCCTGTGTTGATGCTGCATTGGTGCATTTGGAAAAGCAGCTTAAAAAATATAAGCAGCGCCTGAAAGACCATCACCGCGCCCCGCGTGAAGCCAAGGCCCCGCGTGAGGCCACGTCGTATGTGATTCCGTTTGAGGAACATGCCGAGCAAGAACCAACCAGCCTGCATGCGCCGATTATTGCTGAAACCTCGGCCACAATCGCTGAACTTTCGGTGGGCGAGGCTGTGATGCAGCTTGAAATTTCAACAACGCCTTTTGTGTTGTTTCACAACTCGAAAGAAGGCCGGTTGAACTTGGTTTATCGCCGCCCCGATGGCAATATTGGCTGGCTTGATCCACGCCAACAGGCGCGCGTTTAAGGATCGCGACTCAGATGAAAATTTCAGATTTTATCGACGTGCGCACAGTGTTGCCGCAGCTGAAATCAACCTCAAAAAAACAGCTGTTGCAAGATGTTTCACAACATTTGGCCGGGCAGGTTGCGATTGATCAGCGCATCATTTTTGAAACTTTATTCACGCGTGAAAAATTGGGCTCGACGGGTTTGGGCCAAGGCATTGCCATTCCCCACGGTCGCATCGCTGGTCTGCAACAAGTGGTTGGGCTGTTTGCCAAGTTGGTAACGCCCATTGCCTATGACAGTGTGGATGGTGCACCCGTTGATTTGGTGTTTGCCTTGTTATCACCTGAGCACGCTGGCGCTGATCATCTGACAGCCTTGGCCAAGGTTTCGCGGGTTCTGCGCCAGCCTTCATCCTTGTCGCGCCTGCGCGCCACCAACACCGCTGAGGGGCTTTATGCTGTGTTGACAGACCCACCAGCAGCGGCGGCAAGCGCTGCTTAAGGTATTATTGGCTGGCCCAAATGATGCGGGCCATCCAATCAACATCTTTCATATCCAATGTTTTGGTGTCATGGGCCAGGTTGAATGATGCCAATTCCAAGGTGCGCGCGGTTTGGCGTTGCATAATTTTGGCCATCACCTCGCCATTGGATGTGCGAACCACCACGCGGTCGCCTTTGCGAATTGTGGCCGCAGGTGAGATCACAATAATATCGCCTTCGCGGTAAACTGGCATCATCGAGTCTCCGGTAATTTCCAAACCATAGGCCGAAGCATCGGTTACACCGGGCACATCAATTTCTTCCCAGCCATTGCCTGAAGGAAATCCTGAATCATCAAAAAAACCGCCTTTGCCAGCCTTGGCAAAGCCCAACAATGGAATTTGCTTCAACCGTGGCGGCGAACCTTTGCGCCCCGACAACAAATCCATGAACTCTTCAACCGGGGCACCGGCTGCATTAAGCACACGCGAAATTGATTCCATTGTTGGCCAACGTGGGCGGCCATCAGGGCCCAAACGCTTGGATGGATTAAAAGACGTAGGATCAAGACCCGATTTTTTCGCCAATCCTGAAGCTGAAAAGCCATAGCGCTCGGCGATTGTATCAATTGCGGCCCAAACCTGCTTGTGTGTAAACATCAAAAAACCTCCAAGACGATTCAAGAAAATGGCGATAGGAAGGTTTACCTCATTCAAGTTGTTTTCGCAAGCAACTTTGGGGTGTTCGCCGGGTTTTGACAATGGAGACGAGAGTGGCACTGATCTACAAAATTATCGATGCAAACCTATGGGAAGCAGCGCAGTCTCAACTGGCTTTCAAAGGTGCTGGCATTGATCTGAAAGACGGTTATATCCACTTGTCGACAGCTGATCAGATGCATGAAACTGCCAGGCTGCATTTTGCCGGACAAGAAAATCTGGTGCTTGTTGCTGTTGACACTCAAAGCCTTGCTAACAAACTGAAGTGGGAAGCATCGCGCGGTGGCCAAGTGTTTCCTCATATTTATGGTGTCCTTGAAATAAGCGCGGTGGTTTGGGCCAAGCCCTTGCCGTGGAATGGCACAACGCATGTTTTTCCCCGTGAGGCCGTCTGATGAGTTTTGCTTTCCAACTGGCCAAGCCCGTGCTGCACAGGCTTGATGCTGAAAAGGCCCATAATCTCACAATCGAGGCATTGAAACATTTGCCAAAGGGCCGGGGTTCCATCACCTCGCCCCATCTTAAAACAACGCTATTTGGCTTGGAATTTCCCAACCCGGTGGGTTTGGCTGCGGGCTTTGATAAAAATGCTGAGGTGCCAGATGCCATGTTGGGCCAAGGCTTTGGCTTTGTGGAAATTGGCACCTTAACACCACGCCCACAAAGTGGAAACGCCAAGCCAAGGCTATTCAGGTTGAGTGCTGATCAAGCTGTCATCAACCGCATGGGTTTTAACAACGAGGGCCACGCACCAGCGCTTCAACGTCTTATTGATCGAAAAAGCCAAGGCGGCATTGTGGGTGTGAATATAGGCGCCAATAAAGATTCTGATGATCGGGTATCAGATTATGTTGTGGGCCTGGAAGTCTTCGCCCCAGTTGCCAGTTATATCACTGTCAATATTTCTTCGCCCAACACGCCGGGTTTACGCAATTTGCAAGGCAAGCAAGATTTGCAGCGATTGCTTGAAAAATTGAATGCGGCGCGCACAGTCAAAACGCCGATGTTGCTGAAAATCGCCCCTGACCTGACGGTTGAAGATCTGCAAGATATTTCTGATTGTTGCCAAGGCGGCGGCGTAGATGGCGTTATTATTTCCAACACAACACTGGCGCGCAATGCCCTTCAATCAGCAGATGCTGGTCAACAGGGCGGGCTTTCGGGCGCACCATTGTTTGCAAAATCCACCCAAGTATTGTCTGATTTTCATCAGATAAGCGGCGGCAAACTGCCGTTGATTGGGGTTGGCGGCATTTCAGATGAAGCTACAGCCCTTGCAAAATTCAAAGCCGGTGCAAGTCTGGTTCAGCTTTATACGGGCTTGGTATTTCAAGGCCCAAAACTGGTGAAAGATATTTGTGCCGGCTTGGATGCCGCATTTTCAAAAAGGCAGTGACGTTAAAAATGTTGCAAATATTGCATTGGTTGTGCCCTTATCCTGCATGTGATCAAGCGCACGATCAAAACTATCACGCAGTTCAACCTGGTCAGCGCCAAGAATGAACGAAAGCGCATGGCTAAAGCCAGACCGATCAAAATAAGGCCCACCCAGCGCCACACAACAGTTTCGGGCGGCTGATCCCCTTATCCAAAAACCAGCGTGCAATGCATCAGCAAAGGCCACGTCCAAGCTGCCGGTACGCAATGCTTCAAACAAAGCTGCTTCATTGGCAAAATCAACCAGAACAGATCGATCATAGTTTTTTTTCAAGAACACATCTTGGTCAGTGCCCTTTACAAAACCAAGCCTGCGGCCAGCAAAGGTTTTGGCATCGGTTTTTGCAAAGCCCGTGCCAGTGCGCCCCAGAAAAACCGACATCGAATAAAAATAGGGCCGGGTTTGCTGAAAATGGCCAAGGTCGGATGCTTTTAAAATGGGGCCGCCCACAATCACGTCACCCTGTTTTTGTTGCAACGCCAAAAGCAGTTCAGAATAGGGCATAGGCTTTACTTGGCATGTCACTTTAAGATCTGCGCACGCAGCCAAAGCCAATTGAACTGACACACCAGTCAATTTTCCATCAGCTGTTTTAAAACTAAAAGGCGCAAAATCTTCATCTGCCAAAAGTGTCAATGTTGAAGCGCTTGCCGGGCCTGAAACATCAATGGCGCGATCAATATGCCTGAAATGCGGAAAAGCATTTGGCTCCGTTGCACGCACTGTGGTTGCAGATAACACAACCGGAACGAGCGCTGCCAATTTAAAATACATCTTACGCATAGTTGCTCTTAACCTGATCTCAAAGTTGTATCAATGTGGGCTGGGCGGTTTTATTCGCCCATACGTTGTAAGTTGGGGTTGGGGGCATGAACTATCACGGTTCCGCAAAATTCGCACTGCGCGAAGCTGATGCTGCGGCTGATATTGACCAAACCCCTTCATCCCCAGCCATGCCAGAGGTTCCACAACAACTTCTGGCGCGAATATTTGATCATCTCCATGAAGAAGACACCCAACGCCTGTTGCGCCATAAGGTTCTGCCCGTGGCTTGGCTTCCCCACACCACGCTTTTTGCCCAACGCGCTGGCCCATCGCTGCATGATGGAACCGTGCGCCATGAAGCCATCATTGCTGAAATTTCTACAGCAACCTATCAGCGTTGCATCACCAAGTTTCTCAACCGCGATATTATAGAAAAGGCCACCAATGGTTTGCGCACGCAAGCCCCCATTTTATCCGCACATCGTCGCTTCAACCTGCAACAATCTGTTGTGGCAGCCATAATCGCAATATCACTCTTGTTGGTGGGGCTGTTTTTGCCTTTTGTTTGGCTTTCCAATGTGTGCAATGCTGTCTTTGCCTGCCTTTTTAGCAGTGTTATTGTTTTGCGGGTGCTGGCAATTGCAACACCTGAACCCAAGCGCAATAATTTGCCGCGGTTAAAAACCCAGCATCTTCCCGTTTTCAGTGTTTTGGTGCCGGTGTTCAAGGAAACTTCGGTGTTGGGCCAGCTCATCAGTGCTTTGCAAACCCTGAATTACCCTCACGATAAGTTAGACATCAAAATAATCATCGAAAAAAATGATGTGGCCATGCACAGCGCCTTGGCAAAACTGGCCCTGCCTTCACATTTTGAAATTCTCACCGTTCCCCACGGCAAGCCCCAAACCAAACCACGTGCCTTGAACTATGCCTTGCAATTTTGTCGGGGTGAGCTTGTTACAATTTATGATGCTGAAGATATTCCAGATCCTATGCAACTGCGCATCGCGGCTTCAGCCTTCAAAAGCCAAGACCCCAATATCGCATGCCTGCAAGGCGAGTTGGCATTTTATAATGCCAATGAAAACTGGCTAACCCGCGGTATTATGGCGCAAGTGCCACAAGAAATAAACACCGTTCACGCCTAAATCAACAGGCATGAACACTTATGCCATACCAGCACTGAGAGATAAGCGGGCACGAATTGCGGGCGAGATTGACAGCCTGCAAAAACGCATCTTGCGGCTGGTTGAAGACTTGAACTCGCTTGATCAAACCATTGCCATGTTTGACCCGTCATACAAAGTGGGCAGCATTAGCCCCGTAAGGCCCAACAGGCGGGCGCACTTGTTCAAGATGGGGCAGCTTGGCAGGATCATCTTATCAACCATGAGAACCGCCAAGGGGCCAATGCGCACCGCTGAAGTCATAACAGCCGTTTGCTTGGCGACAGGCGAGGGCCAAGAGAATGCCCATTTGTTGCGCGGCTCTATCAGCTTAAACCTGAATTACTTGGCGCGGCGAGGCAAGATTGTGAAGATTGGTGAACGCGGCGCGGCCCGCTGGGGCCTTGTCAAAGAGATGGTTTGACCGCCAGACTTTTAAAAACCAGCGAGGCCGTGCTTTAGGGCTGTAGCTATGCGGGGGCTGGTCTAGTGACCTTGCCATAAATCAATTATCCGCATTGCTGCATCAATTGAAGCCGCTTTCCCTAAAACAGTTATACCATTCGACATTTCATTGTGGGTGCACTCAAAAAGAAAGTATCCTTGAAACCCTAAGTGTTGTGCACCTGCATCAATAATCGTTTGACGAGCAAGGGCAGCAACGTGAATACTTCTTCCGTTATTAAGATTCGCACTTGCAAGGATTTGTTCCATGGTCATTACTCCAAAATCGCCGCGCATATCTGTAAACGACTTAGCTTTATATATGGTTTCATCTGACACCATGAAGATTTCGATTATTAAAAGATCGAAACACCCCAAGCCAATGCCAATGATCAGATATAAAGATGTTCGGCCAGCGATTTGCGCTTACTTATCAGACTTAACGCGAAGTGTGAATCCCCTAATCATCGCTGAGGACATGTTCACTCAAAGAAAAGGTGATGCGTCCCTTGGCCCGCTATTACGAGATGATGCTGAAAAGTCAATCGAAGTCCTCCATTCTGTGCAATCTATGGCTAATCAGCTGAAGTCATACGATTTCCAAAATGCTCCTGTAAAACAGCCAAAACTCATTTTATCTGGCGTTGAAATTTCAGTGCGGGCCGACCTGTATGTGTTTGGTGCAAAGAAAGGCGTTGAAGAAATCGGGGCTGCGATCTTGCGAATGACTCAGGATGACGCAGAAACCGAAGCCGCTAAGGCAAAGCGCAGAGAAATGGGACTAATCGTTGCAACGCTTGCTAAGTTGCATGTAGAAAAAAATGTTTCATCAAACCGAAAACCCGCAAATAGACTTTGCATGTCAATAGATGTCCAGCATGGGGAGGTTTTTTGCGCTCCAGATTCCAATTCTCAAAGGATAAAAAATGTGGAATCGGCCTGCCAATTCATTGCCAGTCTATGGCCTTCAATTTAACTTGCCTTATGCCGCTGCCAATATCCTGAGAAGTCCACAGAAGGCTTGCGCACCATTGCAAGCTGAGCAACACGGTTCACTTGTTCGCCGTTTGGTGTACGGCGATGATCTTCGCGCCAAGCCATTTCTTGCGAGTAACGCAAAAGATATGGGCCTGCGATGTGATGATGAATGCCAACTTCTGCACGGCGCAAGCGGCTAAAAAAGCTTTCTGCCATATTTGTGCAAGCGCCGTCCAAGCTGTAGGCTTCTTCATGGTTTATTCTTTTCATTTCATATTTTGAATGCAGATCATTCCAAGAATTAGCTTCGTCTGCATTGATAACGGTTCCCTTGGCCACACGCGATTGAATGAATTTCAACGCTTGGCCTTCGGTCTTAAACACGGCTGGCAATGAATTGCCGTCACGTTCACGAACGATAACCACAACTTCACGCTTGCCAGATTTGTTTTGCCACAAGCGGCGATCTTTGCGGTCTTTTCTGATATTGGCTGGCTTCACATAGCCGCCAAAGTATGCGCCATCAACGGCAACCTCATGGCCTTCACCGCCCAAATGACGGCCTTTCAATTCTTCGCTCATGGCTTCGCGCATTTTATGGCCCAACACGAAAGCAGTCTTGTATGAAATGCCAAGATCACGGCTCATGGCCAACATGGATTTGCCCTTCACTTCATTGCAGAAAATGGCGATTGCAGCGAGGTAAGAACGCAACGGCATTTTGTGAGCGGCGAACAGCGTTCCAGAAGTGACAGTGAAATCCTTTTGGCAAGCCTTGCAACGGAAACGCAGTGACTTGTTTGCGCGGCGGCATTCATAAGCATCAAGGCCACCACAATGTGGGCAAACAGCTTCACCATTGGTTTCTGCCCAACGCACTTTGCGGAAAATTGTTTCGGCTTCCAAATCAGTCAAACGAAACACCTGAGCGAGGCTCAGTGTCTTTGCGGCGGACGATAGAAGGAATTGTTGGGCCATAATCATATCTCATATGCGATGTTTCTTGCATATTAGATATGGTTTAATTATCCTCTTGTCAACATAAATATATCATATATGATAGAATAATGACAGAAACAGCCCCCAAGAAAAGTTGGGAAGACCGTGCGCGGTTATTCCTTAAAGCCGAAATCACCCGTGCAGACGTGACCTATGAAGAATTGGCTAAACGTCTTAAAGCCCATGGCATGAATGAGAATGCGGCCTCTATCGCCAATAAGATTAGCCGTGGCACGTTTGCTGCAACATTCTTCTTGGCATGCCTAGCAGCATTGGAACTTGATGGTATAAGGCTGGAAGATATCTAATGCCTTTTTTTCGGCATCCATGAGATCGCTTCGATTTTTTTAACCTGATCAGGCGTTGGCTGAAGCACAGAAATTAATTCGACAATCATATTAATCGTAGTATCAAAATTTTGTACGGATTGTTTTTTGAACAGAATATTGCGCCAAATGCTCCAAGCCAGCGCAAGTATCAAAATTAAAATAACAACGTTTTTCAGCAAATCCCAGTATCCCGATATGCTGAGTTGTTGACCATTCCATATAGAAGCAAGAGAAGAAAACACTGGGCGGATCGCCATAGAATAGAATGTATTGATACAAACCGAAGCAATGGCCAAACCGATTAGAAACAAAAGCGCAGTAGTTGCTTTTTGGCCAAAACGGGTTTCAAATTTTTCTAAAAAACCAGCAAGCCCAAAATCAACCATGATTATCCGCGCTCCATTCGCAATGGTCGTGAATGTTGCACAAAATGCAGTCGAAAGTGGAGTCTTATAAATTTCCATCATTTACACCCACTTGTTTAAATGCGGATGGGCGGCTAAATCGCGAAACGGCCAGCAAACCGATTACTGCCATCGCCACAGCGTCACGCTGATCTTGCGTAGTGCATAACCGGTAACGATGCCAAAGACCGTCGATCAGTTGTGCGCTGGTATTGGATTTTTTCATCACCTGATCTAAGGTGGAGTTTGCTTCCACGAATTGGAAATTATCCATGGCTACCCTCGCTCACGATTGTCCGCATTGCGGCACGGCAAAAGCCGCATTTTTTTTGGATTTCAGCAAGAAAAGTGGCCTGAACACCCCCACTTTTGCTGCGATGGGCCTCTGTGGTGCATGCCAAGGCGCGGCCCTGATGGAGTTTATATGCAATAGTCCGGGAGGCCACCTTCCTCACAATATGACACCGGAAATCTTCGACGGCTACGCGCGCTTGGTGCATTTTTACCCGAAGATCGCAGAACCAAGATTGCCGCAATATACTCCCGATAGGATTTTGAACGTCTTGCGAGAGGCAGAGGATAGCAGAGCAAAGAAGAGTGCTGGCGTTCATGGTGCTGGCATGGCCTATGGCAAGGTTCTTGACTTGGCGACCAAGGCTGCAGGCGGAACAGCGGACACCATGAATGGACGCATTAAGGAACTCGGCAACGCTGGAAAAATCACGAGCGAATTGGCCGAATGGATGCAAACGCTTCGTGGAGTTCGTAATTATGCCACCCACGAAGATGAGCCGATGACTATCGATGAGATCGATGAGCTTGGAGAAGCTACGCAATTGCTTCTCCAATACCTCTTCACGATGCCAGGAATGTTGAAAGCCATCAAAACAGCCCATGACGCGAAGACTGCAGCGGCCAAGGGAACGGCGTGAATTATTCATTTAACACCCCCTCTCAGAGGTAAGAACGGAACCTCTAAATCGCTTGTGGCGTTTGCGCCATAATACCGCTAACCCGCCAATTTTCTGTTGAATATGCCACACTGTTCCGGGTCATCTTGCCGGCCTTGGCCAAGCTGAAACTGCCCTTGCCGCTGGGTGGAACATCAAACCACTTCAAGGCCCATGCCTTGCGTGCCATTGGCGGCTGGGATCCTTATAACGTAACCGAAGATGCAGATCTGGGCATAAGGTTCGCCCGCTTTGGCTATGGTGTTGCAACATTACCTTCAACCACCCATGAAGAAGCCAACACACAAATTCGAAATTGGATTCATCAGCGTTCGCGTTGGCTGAAAGGCTTTTTGCAAACCTGGCTGGTGCATATGCGCCACCCCATTTTGCTTCTGCAGGAAGTTGGGCCTTTGGGTTTCATGGTGGTGCAGGGCGCAACGTTGGGCGTTGTCATTGCGGCAACATTTCATCCGCTGTTTTTGGGCCTCACCCTCTATCAGCTTTATCAAGGCACCTTGACTGATTTGAACACATCCACACTCAATATCATTTTGAATGCTATTTTCTTGGGCAATTTGCTTTTGGGCTTTGGCGTGGCAACGTTGAGCGGAATTTTAGCAATGCGACGCAAGGGTTTCAAAAATCAATTTTGGGTGCACGCATCCTTGCCGCTTTATTGGCTGCTAATGAGCATTGCTGGTTGGAAGGCCTTGTGGGAGTTTGCTTGGGCACCATTCCACTGGAACAAAACCCAGCACGGAATATCAAAATTTAACCGCGCACCTTGAGGGTTATTTTGAGTGCAGCACCAAAATTATGGATGGCCCCAAGATCACCACAAAGATAACCGGCAAGAAGAACAAGATCATCGGAACCGTCAACTTTGGCGGCAAAGATGCAGCGCGCTTTTCAGCATCAGCCATGCGGTCATTGCGATTTTCTTGGGCCAGAACGCGCAACGCTGAACCCAGTGGCGTGCCATAGCGTTCAGACTGGATAAGGCTGGTCACCACTGATTTTACGGTTTCAAGCCCAGTGCGTTTGGCCAAATTTTCAAGGGCTTTGCGGCGTTCTTGCAAATAAGAAAGTTCGGCCACGGTCAATGCCATTTCTTCTGCAAGTGGCACAGATTGGCTGCCAATTTCTTTGGCAACACGCTGCATCGCAGGCTCGAGCGCCATGCCCGCTTCCACGCAAATCAGCAACAAGTCCAAAGCATCAGACCAAGCCTTTTTAATCGACGCTTGGCGTTTGGACACCATATTTTTAACAGCGATAATGGGGGTGTAAAAGCCAACCACCATGCCAATCAAGGCGGCACTGATGCGCATGTTGGGCGGAACCCGACTGGCAAAAAGTGTTGAGCAATAAACAAATGTAATCACGCCAAAAACGATGGGAACAATCACCCGCAGTGCCAAAAACGTCATCAAATGCCGCTCGGTACGAAAGCCCGCCATGCGCAAAAGTTCGCGTGATGGCTCAGCCTCAAACACTTTGCGCAAATTAAGCGCCTCTACAATCTGCTCATAAGCGCCAGCTTTTTTGGTGTCGCGCAAATTTACGCGGCTGGCTTCCAGGGTTGCGCGCTGTGCAGCCTTCAACCGATCACGTTCCGTGGCCACAATTTTAATGCGGCCACTTAACTTGTCATTTTCGAAAAAGGGTGCGGCAATGGTTATGACGGTGGCAAAAGCAGCAAAAGCAGCAAACAAGGTAATTAAAACCTCAACCTTCATAAGCTCCATAAAATATTGCATTGCCGCCTCGATCTCGTTTTTAAATCTGGAAGTTAATCATTTTGCGCATCACCAGAACGCCCGTAAGCATCCACAGTCCGCTGCAAATAATAAGAATATGGCCAGTGTTGGTATCCAGCAAAGGCCGCAAATATTTTGGATTCAGAACCGTCAACATGCCCATGATCACAAATGGCAGAGAGCCAATGATTGCCGCAGAAGATTTTGCTTCTTGGCTGACTGAGCGCACTTTCTGTTTCATTCTTTTGCGATCGCGCAACACGCGCGAAAGGTTGCCCAAGGCTTCCGACAAGTTGCCGCCGGTTTTTGATTGAATGGTCATCACAATGCCCAGAAAGTTCACCTCGGGCAGGGGCATGCGGTCGACCATGCGTTCAACACCTTGGTCAATGGGAATGCCCACACGTTGGCCTTCCACCACTTCCAAAAATTCTGGGCCAACCGGCGGGCCAGATTCAGTGGCAATAATTTTCATGGCTTCTGATACTGGCAAGCCCGATTTCAAACCGCGCACCAAAACGTCGATGGCATCGGCAAAATCGTTCAAGAATATGCTTTGGCGGCGGCGTTGCAGAAAACCCAAAATCCACCGTGGCAAACCCAGAAAGCCAATGAAAAGTGCAGCACCAGCAATGTAAAGATTGCCGCCCAAGATCAGTGACACAAGGGCCAAAACCACGCCCAAGATTATTGATGAAATCCAAAACGCCCGAACCGAAATTTCAAGCCCCGCCTGTTCAAGCTTAACGCGCAATGTGGCGCGTTTTTTCTTCTTTAGTTCACGATCACTAATGGCATTAAGCGATTCTTGAATTTGCTTGCGGCGCGAATCCTTTGAATCCTCTTGAAAGCGAGAGCGAAATGAATTGCCCTCTTTTTTTATGGCTTCGCCTTTTGAAATGGCTTTCAAGCGTGAATTGCTGGCAGCACTGCCCAAAAATGGCGAAATGATTGCAAAGGCCAATCCACCCACAGCCAACGCGGCCAGAACGATCACTGCTGTGCTGGTTATATCATCGCCAAAAAACATGAGCGCTTCGTCCTTACCTTAGTTCATCATCGGCTTGTTGCGCTGTTCAGCCTTTTCCAAAGCATCAGCCAAACGGCGCTCTTCGTTGTAATAGCGTGCCCGATCCCAGAAATGTGGGCGCGCAATGCCCGTAGACCGATGTTCACCAATAATCTTGCCATTGGCATCTTCACCCACAATGTCATAGATGAACAAATCTTGCGTGATGATCACATCACCTTCCATGCCCACCACTTCAGTAATATGCGTAATTTTGCGCGAGCCATCGCGCAGGCGCGAAGCCTGAACAATCACGTCAATGGAACCCACAATCATTTCTTTAATGGTCTTGGAGGGAAGCGAAAAACCACCCATAGTGATCATTGATTCCAACCGCGAAATGGCTTCACGTGGAGAGTTGGCGTGCAATGTGCCCATTGAACCATCGTGGCCGGTGTTCATCGCCTGAAGCAAATCGAACGCTTCAGGTCCACGCACTTCGCCCACGATGATGCGTTCAGGCCGCATACGCAAACAGTTCTTCACCAAATCGCGCATGGTGATGGCGCCTTCGCCTTCCAAATTTGGCGGGCGGGTTTCAAGCCGCACCACATGCGGCTGTTGCAATTGAAGTTCGGCTGCGTCTTCGCAGGTGATGATGCGCTCATCATGATCAACCGCACCCGTCAAACAGTTGAGCAACGTGGTTTTGCCCGAACCTGTACCGCCAGAGATCAGAATATTACACCGCACCCGCCCGATAATTTCCAGAATGATCGCGCCCTCTGGCGTGATGGATTTGAATTTCGTCAAATCAGCCAGACGCAAACGATCCTTTTTAAATTTACGAATGGTCAATGCACAGCCATCAATGGCCAGCGGTGGCGCAATCACGTTCACACGTGAACCATCTGGCAAACGCGCATCGCAAATCGGGCTTGCTTCATCAACACGCCGGCCAACCTGGCTCACGATACGCTGGCAGATGTTCAAAAGCTGGGCGTTGTCGCGAAAGCGAACGCCCGTTTTTTGCATCTTGCCATCAACTTCGATGAACACTGCACCAGCACCATTCACCATAATATCGGCGATGTCATCGCGCGCCAGCAAAGGCTCAAGCGGGCCATAACCCAAAACATCGTTGCAAATATCTTCGAGCAATTCTTCCTGCTCGGCAATCGACATTACCACATCTTTGAGGGCTATAATTTCGTTGACGATGTCGCGGATTTCGTCGCGTGCTGCATCACGGTCCAATTGACCAAGCTGCGTCAAATCGATGGCGTCGATCAGCGCATTGAAGATGGTGCTTTTGATATCGTAGTAAGATTCAGATTTTTGCCGTGCTTCGGGTGGTGCTTTTGGGGCTGCAACGGCGGCAACACGAGCTGCTGCTTGATTGCTACCAAAACCTGCAGGTGCGCCTGGTTTTAAATCCGGTACGAAGCCAGCGGCGGCAGCTGCTGGAATAGCTGCTGGTGCGGCACTGGGTGGTGGTGGAAGTGTTACGGTTGGCGTATTGCCGCCATCGGTTCTTTT
>JAYUHQ010000085.1:0-36592 GCA_043766895.1 Aestuariivirga sp. | reverse complement strand
CGCCGCGCTTGTCGCCGAAATCTCCGGGGGATGTCCAAGTGCCAATATCGATATTATTCACCGATACTGTAATGTCTGATGGCCAATCTGCTGCGGTTCCCGGAACTTCTGAGGAAAGTTCCAAGATAAACTCCAATGAATCGATGTTACCGTTGGACAGGATGGCATTGTTTGGAAATTGATATTCAAGAAAACCGCGGGTGAACCAGATAAGTCCGGCGCGCATACGGTCGGGGTCGAGAAATGTGTTAGGTACATCAAGCAGCCCGATGATACCCTCGTTCGAACAAAGGCCGCACGGCGCTGAAACTTCGCAGCTGGTATAAAGCCCAAGCGGCATGGCCACTTCAATTGTGTTGGCGCTTAGAACATTGGTATCATCTTTGAACATCACCAATACTTGATCAAATGAGGTGTGGCAGATCTTCTGGTTGCCTTTGCGAGCCCGTTGCGTTTCAGTGCGGATCAATCCGGCATCTTCCAAAATCTGGATATTTGACGATATTGTCGACTGAGGCAGATTGAGCGCGCCAGCAATATCGTTAACATTCATTGCGCCCTTTGTATGGAGCAATTTCAATACTTTAACGCGCGCTTCCGAAGCAAATGCCTTGAGAACGTCGAGGCTTTCTTCAGGGTCTATGACTAGAAATTCACGGCTCATCCCAACTTTTACTCCAAAATATCGAGGAAGATGTAATCTGTATCAGATATTTGGATTTAGTCAAATCGTGGGATGGGCAGGGTCTAGTTTTCGCGATAAATTTCAAAAGTTTGGCCTTAAAATTGGTAAGAATTAATTGAATACCAGAATATCAGATACATATCTATAATCAAGTTGACAACAATCGTTCCTTTGATACAGTGTGGGTCAAGCCGCGAATTCACGAGAGACGGCAAAGCAGCTGGCACGCGAACGCCCGCGACCAAGTTGAAAAAATGTGGCGCTTAGGGCTTTGGCCCAAAGGGAGGAACGAAGTGATTAGAAAATTTCTTAAAGTGGCACTGTTCTCGTCCATGTTGTTCGCGACAGCAGCTCAAGCAAAAGAAACCGTCGTCTGGTGGGATTTCCTTGGCGGCGGTGATGGTGTGCGCATGAAGCAGCTCATTTCTGACTTCAACAAGGCCCACACCGACAAAGTCGAAATTCAAGCCACCACGCTGGAATGGGGTGTGCCTTTCTATACCAAAGTGCAGACTTCCTCTGCTGTTGGTGAAGCGCCCGACATAATGACCTATCACGCAAGTCGCATTCCGTTGGCAGTTTCACAAGGCATCCTGCAGGAAATCACACCGGATGACTACAAGACCATGGGCCTTTCGAAGGCCGATTATCCGGATGCGATTTGGAACGCCATTACACAAGACGGCAAGCAATATGCTGTGCCGCTGGATACTCACCCCATCGTACTTTATTACAACAAGGACATTCTCGGCAAAGCTGGGCTGCTTGATGACAAAGGCTTGCCAAAGGGCCTTAACGGTGCAGATAATTTCAAAGCTGCCTTGGCCAAAGCAAAAGCAGCAGGCGCCAAGTGGGGCATTGCTGGCGTGACGGCAGACGGAAACTTCATGTATCGCACCATCTATTCTTTTATGGGCCAACAAGACGGCCAGCTGATGACGGATGGCAAATTCCTTACCGGCGACAATCCAAAGAAGTTGGAAAATGCGTTGGCGGTTTTGGCTGATTGGACCAAGAGCGGGTTACAATCGCCTTACACCGACTACCCCTCAGCAGTGGCGCTCTTCACCTCTGGTTCTGCCGCCATGATGATCAATGGCGTTTGGGAAGTGCCAACGATGACAGACCTGAAAGCCAAGGGCAAATTGTTTGAATGGGGCGCCATTGAACTTCCTACAATTTTTGCCCATCCTTCCACCTATTCGGATAGCCACACCTTCGCCATTCCGGTGAACAAGGGCAAAACCGCAACCGCTGAAAAGCATGCCGCCGTTCTCGAAGTTATGAGCTGGATGGACAAGAATTCACTGTTCTGGGCTACAGCTGGCCACATTCCGGCCTATGGCCCGGTACGTGCAACTGACGAATATAAGAAGATGGAACCCAACGCCACTTACTCGCCACTCACCGCCAACATGATCTTCGATCCAAAATCAACGTTCTTTGGCGTTGCTGGGCCGGTGTTTGATGTGATGTCTACATTCTTTGTTCCGACCTTGAACGGAGAGATGGATCCGGCAGAGGCAGTGACCAAGATCAAAGCCGAACTTGAAAAAATGTAACTGCGTAAACAACTGGGTCGCCCTTCGCTCCCACTGGGCGGCCCATATTTCCGGTACATCATGATCCGCAACACAAATATGGAAGCCTTGATTGCCTATCTTCTGATTGCACCTTTTGTTGCGGTCTATGGGTTGTTGTTCATTTATCCCACGATCAGTATGTTTATAACTTCCTTCACTGACGCGCCTTTGATTGGTAGCGGCAAATGGGTGGGGTTTAACAACTATGCCCGCTTAATGAGCGACTCGAAATTCATTCTTTCATTGTGGAACACTGCTTATTTCGTTGTGCTGTCGGTCATTCCTGGCACCTTTGTCGCGCTGTTCGTGGCATTGGCCGTCAGCCGCTTGTCAGGCTGGACACAATCTGTCGTTCTGGCGATGTTTTTCCTTCCCTATATTCTTCCGGTGTCAGTGGTTTACCGATTGTGGGACTGGGTGTTGAATTACCAATTTGGCCTTGCCATGCACGTGCTTGATGTTTTGGGGATTGCGCGGGTTCCCGTTTTCAAAACGATTACGTGGTTCATGCCGGCGGTTGCTCTTGTTACCATTTGGTGGACGGCAGGGTTCTCATTCCTGTTGTTTCTTGCGGGCCTTCGGGCAATTCCTGCAGAAATCTACGAGGCAGCAGCTTTAGACAGTTCCGGGCCATGGCGCACTTTTCGCAAAATAACTTGGCCGTTGCTATGGCCGGTGACGGCGTTGGTTTTGACTATCCAACTCATCCTGCAACTGAAGATTTTTGATCAGGTCTATCTTTTTTCAGTTGGTGGTCGGCCCAACGATACATTGGTGATGGTGCAATATATTTTTGTGCGGGCCTTTGTGAACAATCAGGGCGGCCAAGCGGCGGCGGTTGCGGTTTCACTGTTCCTGATCGTGATTGTGATCTCGGTTTTCCAATATCAATTTTTGCGTTTTGCAGGAGGCAGCGCCCGCGAATGAACTATGCAAGATTGCAACGGTGGAACCTCGCTGGCGGAATCGTAACGTTGCTCACGGTGGCCTTTGCCGTGCTGTGGGCCTTTCCGCTTTATTGGGGCGTTATCACATCACTGAAGCCGGAGGATGAAGTTGTCCGTCCGTTTATCGAGCTTTGGCCAGAACACCTTACCTTTGATCATTATATTATGGCGTTGACACAAACCCAGATTGGCCGCTGGTATCTCAATTCACTTGTTGTGGCGGGCAGCGTTACCCTCATCACAGTTTCGATTTCAATGTTGTGTGGCTATGCGCTGTCACAGTTAAATTTTCCGGGTCGAAAATTTCTTTGGTGGCTGATCTTGGCCAGTTTCATGGTGCCGACGCAAACACTTATCATCAACTATTTTGAGTTGATGGCGTCTATGAAACTGTTGAATACCTTGCCTGGTATCATCCTGCCGCAATTGATCAATCCGGTGATCATCATTGTTTATAAGCAATTTTTTGACAACGTTCCGAAAGATTTTAGGGAAGCTGCGGTGATGGACAACGCAACGGAACTGCGCATCCTGTTTAAAGTTTTTATGCCGATGAATTGGGGCATCACGGCCGCCCTTTCCATCATCTGTTTCATCGGGGCTTGGAATGCTTTTCTGTGGCCGTTTCTGGCGGTTTCCCACTCTGAATTGATGACGGTCCCCGTAGGCATCACACAGGTGAACGACAGTTTTGGCATTTACTATGCAAGGCGACTGGCGGCAGCCGTTCTGGCCGGCCTTCCCGTTGCTGTAATATACCTCATCTTCCAGACCCGGGTGACACAGGCCATTACTTTGTCAGCTGGCATCAAGGGCTAACTATTGAACGTGATAAGCACGGCCGTCTGGGTCGAAGAAATGGCTGTGCGTCATGTCAAAATCCAGATGCACCGTGTCATTTGGCTGTACTGACGAACTGCCCTCATCTTGGGCTGTTACCAAGTGGCCGTCACTCAAACGAGCGTAAACTAGGGTGCGATCTCCCAATCTTTCCACCACTTTGACCGTGCCGTTTGTGTTGCCTCCCTTGGCCACAACCCGCAATGATTCCGGCCGAATGCCCAGTTCATAGCTTCCTGCCGCAAGTTTGGTCTTGGCCGCAGGAAGCATGATGCCAGCTTCGGTTTTGATACTGGCTGATTTGCCCGCAGCAACATTCACCTTGATGAAATTCATCGCGGGCGAACCCACAAAACCAGCCACGAAACGTGAAGCAGGCCTTGAATAAACTTCCATGGGCGTGCCGATCTGTTCGATCTTTCGTTCGTTGAGAACAACCACTCGGTCGGCAAGCGTCATGGCTTCGGTCTGGTCGTGGGTCACATAGATGATGGTGGATTTAATGCGCTGATGCAGCTCGGCCAATTCAACGCGTGTGCGCACCCGAAGTGCGGCATCAAGGTTCGAAAGTGGCTCATCAAACAGGAAGGCCATTGGCTCCTTCACAATTGCACGGCCAATTGCCACCCGCTGCCTTTGGCCACCAGAAAGTTGCGATGGCTTGCGGGCAAGCAACGGCTCCATTTCCAGAATGCGGGCTGCGTCGGCCACACGGCGTTCCACCTCGGCTTGCTCTAGGCCAATGTTATAAAGCCCGAAGGCCATATTCTCTTTGACGGTCATGTGTGGGTAGAGTGCGTAATTCTGGAAAACCATCGCCACATTGCGTTGCCCGGGAGAAAGTTTCTCGCAGCGTATGCCGCCAATGGTCAGCGTGCCGATATTGATGGTTTCAAGCCCGGCAATCATACGCAGCAAAGTCGTTTTGCCAGACCCTGAGGGGCCAAGAAAAACGATAAACTCACCATCGCGCACGTGGAGAGACACGTTATCGATCACCGCAACTGTTCCGAAACTTTTTGAAACATTCTCAAGTTTAATTTCAGCCATTATGTGTTCCTTGCTCTTTGCGCAATTCAGCAGCGGCACCAACTTTGAACCAGTGCATCGATACTATGATATGCTTTGTGATCCGTCGAGCGATATCAGGTTATGGCCATAAGTTTGTCCCCGCTAAAACAGTTTGAGGGAATGGCAAAAAATGGCAGCCCGCCTTTGGCACCAACAAGCTGTTTGCAGCGTTCACTTGGTGTTGGTTCCGCTGCCACCAAGATTTTCCAATTCAGCGATTTACTTGCCCAAATATCTTTCACGCAGTTGGTTTGGCGAAATGCCATAGGCCGCCGAAAAATGCGCGTAAAATTGGCTGGTAGAGCCAAAGCCGCTTTGCAAGGCAATCGTGGTGATAGCAACATCGCTTTCCAGCAACATGCCGCGCGCGCGCAAAAGGCGCATACGCAGGATAAATTGTTTGAGAGGCAAATTCATCACGCGTTTGAAAATACTTAAAGCATAGTTGGGATGGAGGCCGATGACGGCGGTGACTTCGGCGTTGTTCAAAGGCTTGTCAAGATTGTCGAGCACATGGCGCACGATGGCCACAACATGCCGGATATGCGACGACGAAAGATTGTGCGGGGCCTGCTTGTCAAGCCAAGGCGCACGCAAATAGGGTGTGCCCTGAAGGGCCATGCGCCTGAACAATGTGTTCATTTCCATTTTCATAATGTCGAGGCGCTCAGAATTGGCGCTGCGATAATCATCATACCAACGCAGCAGTTGGTCATGGCCGCAGAGCTGTTTAGCGCAGATGATCATGGCGCCATTGATGAGTGCGATCTGAAAATCAGGCAGATATGGCATCAACAAAAAAGTATCGAGCGGCAAGTAGATATTGCAAAGCTCTGGCGGCTCAGACGAGGTTGATACGATATCAACCAATTGATGGGGAACATTGGCCCAAAAAATGATCAGCTGATCAGGCTCAACAGTAATCGGCGCGCCATCCATCAGATAAAACAGTTTTGCGTGGCGGATGAAATTGGCTTCGATATGACCATGCCAATGCGGTTCAGGCATTATTTGCGGTTTGAAGATGCGCATCCCCAAGCGGCCAAATGCCTTGGAACGCGCATAGAAGCGCCTTTCACTAGCGTTGTCGGAAACATTTGGTGTTGGCTTGGTCTGGGTTTTTGCCATTGTCTGACCTTGCATGACCTTCAAATGTCGGAAATCTTATTGGTGAATCAGGATTGCCGCAAGCGCGGTTTTGGCCCACCGTGCCCTAAGAGAGGCTAACTCTCGTTAAAAAACAGTTTGGGAGGACTTTAAAATGAATTCAGTGACGAGCCTTTTGGCAGCCTTGCTGCTGGCGGGCGTTTCAGCAACTGCTGCAATGGCAGATGGTGCGGTTCCCGCTAAGTTGCCGGACGCTCCGAAGTTTGATGCGCAAGGCAAAGTGACCTTTGTGGGCGTTGCCGACATTTTGGAATACAAAGCACTGGGCGAATATCACCAACCTGATTTTGTGGCTGCTTTAGAAAAAGCCGGCAAATTGCCCCCGCTTAAAGACCGTTTGCCCAAAGAACCCATGGTTTACAAAACCGGCAACATGAAAAACGGCATTGGTGTTTATGGTGATGTGATGCGCCATGTTATCGGTGGGCGTCCTGAAGGCTGGAACTATTGGGCTGGCCAAAGCCAAGGCTGGGGCGGCATTGATATTGGTCTTTCGGAATGCCTCACACGCACAGGCCCACTTTTCCAAGTGAAGGCTGAAGAGCTGCAACCACTGCCAAACCTTGCCAAAAGCTGGGAGTGGAGCAAGGATGGCCATGAACTCACTATGCATCTTATCGAAGGTGCCAAGTGGTCTGATGGCGAACCCTTCTCTGCGGACGACGTTATGTTCTATTGGGACAAGAACGTTATGGACACCAATGTTCATCCGCTGAACGGCGCCAACCCTGGCACATTTGGCGAAGGCACAACGCTTGCGAAGATTGATGCCAACACCGTGAAATTTACCTTCAAGGCGACATTCCCAACACAAGTTCTCTATGCCATGGCATACGGCACATTCTGCCCGGGCCCAGCACATATCTTGGCCCCACAACATCCGGCAAATTCCAAGAACACCTACGATCAGTACAAGAATGCTTTCCCACCTTCCTATATGTCGATGCCGACGATGGGTGCTTGGGCTGTGGTTGACCACAAGCCCGACAATATCGTCGTGCTGCGTCGCAATCCTTATTATTGGAAAGTGGACGAAAAGGGCAACCAACTGCCTTACTTGAATGAAATGCAATATCGCCTATCGACATGGGCTGATCGTGACGTTCAAGCTGTTGCTGGCACAGGCGATTTTTCGAATCTCGAACAGGCTGAAAACTATGTTGAAAGCTTGAAGAAATCGGCTGATCCAGCGGCACCTGCGCGTTTGGAATTTGGCCAACGCACGATTGGTTATGCGCTTCAATTCAACTATTCGGCCAATGGCTGGGGCGACACCGATGAGCGCAGCGTTGCAGTTCATAAGCTGAACCGTGATTTGCATTTCCGCAAAGCTGTCACCTCGATGCTGGACCGGCAACGTTTGGGCGAGTCACTGGTTAAGGGACCGTTCACGGCCATTTACCCCGGTGGTATTTATCCCGGCACCAGCTTTTTTGATAAAGCCTCTACCGTTTATTATCCCTTCAATGTCAACGCAGCCAAAGCAGAGCTTGCCGCTGCTGGCCTCAAAGATACAGATGGTGATGGCATCGTTAACTTCCCGAAAGACATGAATGGCGGCAAGAATGTAGAAATTACGTTGCTGGGCAATGCCGACTATCAGTCTGACAAATCACTGGTTGAAGGCATTGTGGCCATGGGCGAAAAGGTTGGCATTCGGGTGATCCCCAAATTCCTGCCCGGCAAAGACCATGACGCGGCACGTGACGCGGGAAAATATGATTGGGAAGTTCTGCGTCAGGGATCAGAAGTGATCACAGCTGTACAGAACACTGATCATTTGGCACCGATTGGCCCCAACACCACCGACTTCCATAAAGCGGGTGCCGATGGCAAGGTGGACATGATGGACTTCGAGCAAAAGCTGGTTGATACCATCAACAAGTTCATCGGTGCTAAAGACGCCAAGGACCGCATTGCTTTGATGAAAGAGTACCAGCATATTGCCACCGAGAATGTCTATACGGCAGGTCTTACGGTTTATCCGGGCGCTCTTATCATCAACAAACGTTTTGCCAACATTGCACCGGGTGCTCCAATCTTCATGTATAATTGGGCAGAAGATAACATCATCCGCGAACGTGTGTTTGTGCCGAAGGATAAGCAATCGAAGAATGAGCTTTTCGTCGACACGTTGCCTGGCAAACCTGGTTCTGCGCCTGGTGAAGGCTTGGTGAAGTAATACGCAACAGGGGCAGGCTGGTTGGTCTGCCCTTACTTAACTCGTTGTCCAAATAATTCATCGCCCCAGCGGAAGCTGGGGCCCTGCAATTTCCTTAAGCAGGTTGCCAACTCACGTTGGCATGATGGATATATTGGATGGAATTGGGTTTAAAATTTCATGCTCCGCTTTCTCGCATATCGCCTTCTCGCTGCAATTCCCGTTTTGTTTGTGATGACGGTGATAACGTTTATTATCATCCATTCGACGCCGGGTGATTATGCCGACTATGTTGGGCAAATGCTGAAGGTGCAGGGCCATGCGTCGAATGAAATTGCTGATGCGGCAGCCAAGCAATTTCGCATTGATCATGGGCTGAATGATCCGCTGTTCATTCAATATTTCCGTTGGATGCGCGATGTTTTAACTGGCAATTTCGGCACCAGCTATTTTTTCAATCGTCCAATTTCTGAAGTGATCGCTCAACGCCTGCCGCCCAGCCTTGGTTTGGTGCTGACGGTGCATATTCTTGGCACGATCATCGGTGTGAGCTTGGGCATTATTGCCGCGGTGAAGCAATATACTTGGGTGGATACTTTGCTTTCGTTTGTTGGCTTTTTAGGCATTACAACGCCCAAATTTTTGTTTGCGCTGGTGTTGATTTACATCCTTGCTTTTCGCATTGGTGTTCAGGAATTGGGAAGTTTCTATTCGAGCTATTGGAGCTATCAGCCCATGTCGCTGGGCAAACTGTGGAATCTTGTTCTGCATGTTTGGCCGATAATTCTTGTGGGTGTTCTAAACGGCATTTCCTATAACATGCGCATGATGCGCGGCAATTTGCTCGACACGTTGAACGCACAATATGTTGAGACGGCGCGCGCCAAGGGGCTGAGTTATGGCGCAACGATTTTAAAACATGCAGTGCCCAATGCGCTTCACCCGTTGGCTGCTTATCAAAGTGCGGTGATGCGTTATTTGATTGAAGGTGAAATTGAAACCTCGGTCATTTTTGGCATTCCCACGATTGGTGTGGCTATTGTGCTGTCGATGGGAATTGGTGACGTTCTGGTTACGGCCACACTAATGTTGATGCTGGGCACTTTGCAAATCATCGGCAGTATCATTTCTGATCTCTTGCTTGCGTGGCTTGACCCTCGTGTTCGGTTGGGAGACCATCAATGACCGATAGTCTCTTTGCGCCAATGGTGAAACAAGAGGATGCGGCCTATCTTGATGTTGTTCCTGTGTCTGCGCGCTTTGCCAAGAACGACAGCTATTTGACATTGGTGTGGCGAAAATTTCGTCGCTCGGTCATGGGCATGATTGGGCTGGTATTGGTTGGGCTGCTTTTGTTGACGGCGATTTTTGCAGACTTGGTGGCCCCTTCCGATCCTAAAGATCCAACACTTGCCTTTGCTCCACCAGACCCGATCAGCTTTTTTAGCAAGGACGGATTTACCTTGCGGCCACAGACTTTCGCAGTCACTGAATCTGGTGCATTGGACCCCGTGACATTTCAACCCTTGAATGGCCCAGACTATGATCATCCGCGGCCCATCAAGTTTTTCGTGCCGGGGTATTCTTATCATCTGTTGGGGCTTATTCCATCAACAACCCATTTGTTCGGCACTGATGATGACCTGCCTTTTCATATTCTTGGCACGGATAAATTTGGCCGGGATATTTTCTCTCGTGGCGTTATTGGCTCTCGCATTTCGTTGACCGTGGCCTTGGTTACCGTAACATTCATTACCATTATAGGAACAATGGTGGGGCTCACTTCGGGTTATCTTGGCGGGCGGTTTGATGCTTGGTCGCAACGGGTCGTCGATATCTTTTTTGCACTGCCCACCTTGCCGCTTTATCTTGCTTTGGCAGCGCTTATTCCGGCCACCGCATCGAGCGAAGTTTTCTTGACGTTTGTCGTTTTTGTGATGGCCGCGTTGAACTGGGCCCAGCTTTCACGCGAGGTGCGGGGCAAAACTTTGGCATTGGCGCGCGTCGAATATGTTCGCGCTGCACAAGCGGTAGGCGCAACGGATATGCGGATTATTTTGCGGCATATTTTACCAAACATTATCAGCCATGTGATTGTGTCAATTACCACGTGGATTCCAAGTATCGTTTTGATTGAGTCATTTCTGGGTTTCTTGGGTTTTGCGGTTAAGCCACCTTTGATCTCTTGGGGCATGATGCTGCAAGACTGCGGCAATTTTTCGGTTATCGGATCCTACCCGTGGATTTTATCGCCGGTCGCTTTTGTGCTTCTTACGGTATTCTCGTTTAATGCTTTGGGCGATGGCTTGCGCGATGCCATTGATCCTTATTGAGATGACCATGGCAGACAAAAATAGCACTGATATTATTCTCGATGCGCGCAAGGTTGCGGTGTCTTTCAAGGTGGAGGGCGGCGTTGTTGAGGCCGTAAAGGATGTTTCCTTTGTTCTTCGCAAAGGCGAGACAATTGCGATTGTTGGCGAGTCAGGTTCTGGCAAATCTGTCACGGCGCGGGCAGTCATGCGTTTGCTGTCGCGGCGCGCGTCAATGGGCAAAAACTCTTCCATCCTCATGGGTGGGCAAGAGGTTCTGAAACTTCCAGAGCGCGAGATGCGCAAGCTTCGCGGGTCTCGGGTGTCGATGATTTTCCAAGAGCCAATGACATCACTTAACCCGGTCTATACGGTGGGCGCGCAAATTGCAGAAGTTTTGCACATTCACAATAAGATCTCCACAACTGAAGCAACGACCAAGGTTTTGGCGCTTCTGGAAGAAGTTCAAATTCCTGATCCAGAGGCGCGGATAAAACAATATCCACATCAGCTTTCGGGCGGCCAGCGCCAGCGTGTGATGATTGCCATGGCATTGGCAAATCGGCCCGATATTTTGATTGCCGATGAGCCGACCACCGCACTTGATGTGACCGTGCAGGCGCAGATTTTGAACCTAATCAAAGATCTTAAATCCAAATATGGCATGGCGGTTATTTTGATCACGCATGATCTAACCGTCGTGAGGCAGTTTGCAGACCGGGTTTATGTGATGCAGCATGGTGAAGTGAAAGAGCACAACACCACTGCGGCGTTGTTTGCCAATCCACAGCACCCCTATACCATGCGCCTTTTGGCTTCTGACCCCAAGGGCGTGGCAAAGCCATTGGAGGGCAATCCACCCACTATTCTTTCGGGCAAGGATGTGCGCGTTACATATACGTTGAAGCGCGGCGGCCTTTTCAATGCGACCTATTCTGATCTTCATGCCGTTGATCGTTTGAGCCTTGACCTTAAGAAGGGTGAGACGCTGGGGTTGGTGGGTGAGTCTGGATCAGGCAAAACGACATTTGGCCAAGCACTTATTCGCCTGCTTAATCCGCAAACCGGCGAGATTGTTTTTGATGGCGACCGGATAGACGGGCTTAGCCGAGATCAGTTGCGGCCTTATCGCTCACGCATGCAGATTGTGTTTCAAGATCCATTTTCCTCAATGAACCCGCGCATGAATGTGGGGCAGATTATTGAAGAGGGTATGATTGTGAACCGGCTTGGTGGCAACACTGCTGAAAGACTGCAACGTGTGCAACAGGCGCTGGAAGATGCTGGAATGCCAACCAATATTCTCTCGCGGTTTCCTCATGAATTTTCGGGGGGCCAGCGCCAACGTATTGCCATTGCGCGGGCCATTGCACTCGAACCTGAATTCATTTTGTTGGATGAGCCAACGTCTGCACTTGATCTTTCGGTGCAGGCGCAAATTATTGAGTTGCTGCGCAAACTTCAGCGCGAGCGTGGGCTTTCCTATTTGTTCATCAGCCATGATTTGAAAGTGGTGCGCGCTTTGTGCCACCGCGTAATTGTGATGCAGAATGGAAAAATTGTGGAGCAGGGGCCGGTGGCCGACGTTCTTACCAATCCAAAATTTGAATATACCAAGCGGTTGGTTCGTGCCGCATTTGAAATTGCCACATAGGAGAACTCTATGACTGCCAATCCTCACATTGCCTTTATCGGCGCTGGCTCCACTGTATTCATGAAGAATATTATTGGCGATATTTTGCAACGTAAAGCCATAAGTGGCGCAACGATCGCATTGATGGACCCGAACCCAGAGCGGTTAAAGGAGTCTGAAATTGTTGCTGGAAAAATTATTTCCACTTTAGGCGTGAAGGCCAAGCTTGAAACCCATGCCAATCAGCGAGAGGCTTTGGCAGGCGCTGATTTCGTGGTCGTCGCTTTTCAAATTGGCGGCTATGAGCCTTGCACCGTTACCGACTTTGAAGTGCCCAAAAAATACAAACTGCGCCAGACGATTGCAGATACATTGGGCGTTGGTGGCATTATGCGCGGGCTTCGCACGGTGCCGCATTTATGGAAAGTGTGCACCGATATGATGGAGCTTTGCCCGGATGCCTTTCTGCTTCAATATGTGAACCCGATGGCGATCAATACTTGGGCCATCGCAGAAAAATTCCCCAAAATCAAACAGGTTGGTTTGTGCCATTCAGTTCAAGGAACGGCAGGAGAGTTGGCACGCGATCTTGATATTCCAATTGATGAAATTCGCTATCGGGCCGCAGGTATCAATCATATGGCGTTTTTTTTACAGTTTGAACATCGCCAGAACGATGGTTCCTATCGCAACCTTTATCCTGATCTCGTGCAGGGTTACCGCGATGGGCGCTTTCCCAAGCCATCGCATTGGAATCCACGGTGCCCCAATAAGGTGCGTTATGAGATGCTGACACGGCTGGGATATTTTGTGACCGAGAGTTCAGAACATTTTGCTGAATACACGCCCTATTTTATCAAGGATGGTCGTGAAGACTTGATCGAAAAATTCGGCATCCCATTGGATGAATATCCAAAACGTTGTGTTGAGCAAATTGCACGCTGGAAGAAAGACGCCGCTGAATTCAATTCCGCCAAAGAAATTCATGTTGAAGCCAGCCATGAATACGCCTCGTCAATTGTTAATTCGATTTGGACAGGCGAGCCTTCGGTAATCTATGGCAACCAGCGCAACAATGGCTGCATTACATCATTGCCCAATCAATGTGCCGCAGAAGTTCCTTGTCTGGTGGATGATCGTGGCATTCAGCCAACATTTGTGGGCGAACTTCCACCACAGCTGACAGCATTGATCCGCACCAATATCAACGTGCAGGAGCTGACAGTGCGCGCATTGATGACTGAAAACCGCGAACATATCTATCATGCCGCAATGATGGACCCGCACACGGCCGCAGAATTGGATTTGCAGCAGATTTGGGATTTGGTGGACGATCTTTTAGCGGCCCATGGAACTTGGCTACCAGAATTTGCGCGTGTGCATAAGCCGTTAAAGGCCGCAGAATAATGAACGATGCTCCACTTCGTTTCGTGATTGTTGGTGGAGGAACGGCGGGCTGGCTTAGCGCGTTGATGTTGCAAGAAGAGATTGCCAGGCAGAAACTGAATGCCACCGTTACTGTGGTGGAGTCTTCTAAAATCCCGACAATCGGTGTGGGTGAAGGCACCACGGCGGTGTTTCGGCAGATGTTGAAACATTTGGGTTTTGATGAGTTTGAATTTTTGCGAGAGACGCAAGCAACCATCAAGTTTGGTATTCGCCACAAAGATTGGCGGCGCAAAGGCCACCACTATGATGGACCCATCGATGACCCGCATTTGGTGATGCTACCTGCGGGTTCACGCCCGCAAAGCATTATCGATATTTTTTCCTGCGCAGCAGGGCGGCGGTTGGCCGACACGCATTTATTCGCTTATCTTCTTGACCAGCAGAAAGCCCCTTTTGCACGCAAGGCAGATGGCGGGTTGGTGCCGATGGGGCCGTATCAGTATGCGTATCATTTTGACCAGGCATTGGCTGGGCAATATCTGCGGCGTAAGGCAAAAGGCGTTGAAATTTTGGATGCTCAAGTTTCAGGGGCCAAACGCGAACCTCTAAGCGGAAACATCACTGCATTGATGAGTGATGTGGGCGATATTACTGGCGACTTCTTCATCGATTGCACAGGCTTTCGCCGGGCATTGATCAGTGGGGTGATGGGCGGCGAATGGGTGTCATATCGCAATGTTTTGCCGCTCAATCGTGCAATGCCCTTCTGGCTTGACATTGAAGAAGGCCAAGAGCTTTCGCCCTTCACAATGGCTTGGGCACAGCGTTCTGGCTGGTTGTGGATGATCCCCACGCAGGCCCGCATTGGCTGTGGCTATGTGTATTCGGATGATTTCACTACGCCTGACCAAGCAAAGGCGGAAATTGAAAGCGTTTTGGGGCGCAAGATCGAACCACGCAACGATATAAAAATTGATGCCGGGCGTCAGCGTGAAGCGTGGATTGGCAATTGTTTAGCCTTGGGGCTTGCATCAAGCTTTCTTGAACCGCTTGAGGCAACGTCTATTCACGGCACAATTGTGCAGATGATGGTGTTCACGCGGTTTCATTTAAAAACGCTCGACGGCCGCGAAGCTTACAATGAATTTGCAGCACGCCAAGTTGATGATTTTCGTGACTTTATAAATTTGCATTATGTCAGCGAGAGGCGCGATACGCCGTTTTGGGCGGCTGTTGCGGCAGATCATATTTCCGCGCCCACCAAAGCGCGCTTGGCCTTGTGGCAAACGAAAATGCCGGGCTTCGAAGATTTTGAACCCTTGCCCGGTGGCTTTGCCCATACAGAACAGCAACTTCATTATCCAGTTCTCGATGGACTGGGATTGCTCAACCGTGATGTTGCGCGGCAATTTATGGATGCGAATTTGGATTTGAAAACAAAAGGCAAATCGGCCGCTGATGGTCTTACGGCCGAATATCGTGCAGCGGCCCATTTGGCTTTGGGGCACAGGGAATTTTTACAGTCATTGTAGGAGAACATCATGTCTTTCAAAATTGCCATTATTGGCGCTGGTTCGATCGGCTTCACCAAGAAATTGGTGAGCGATATTTTATGCGTGCCGGAGTTTGCTGAAATTGAAATTGCGCTGATGGATAACAATCCGCACAACCTTGATATGATCAAACAGATTATTGAAAGGTTGGTGAAAGCCAACAATTTGCCCACCAAGATTACCGCCACCACAGATCGTCGTAAGGCATTTGATGGTGCCAAATATATTATGAATTGCGTGCGCATTGGCGGACTTGAGGCCTATGCCCATGATGTGAACATTCCCTTGAAGTATGGCATTGACCAATGCGTTGGGGACACAATTTGTGCCGGTGGAATTATGTATGGGCAACGCACAATTCCAGCACTTCTTGATTTCTGCAAAGACATGCGCGAGGTGGCGCACGGTGATTTGTTGCACCTCAATTATGCCAACCCCATGGCCATGAACACGTGGGCCTGCCTTGATCATGGCAAGGTGAATACGGTGGGCCTGTGCCACGGCGTGCAGAATGGTTGGCGGCAAATTGCAACGGCGCTGGGCATTAAAAACCATTTGGAACTTGATATTGTGTGTTCTGGTATCAATCATCAAACTTGGTATCTTGAACTCAATCACAAGGGTCGAAATATATCCAAGGATGAGTTGGTGGCCGCGTTTGAAAAACATCCGGTGTTTTCCGAACAGGAAAAAGTGCGCATTGATGTGATGAAGCGCTTTGGTTTTTACTCAACCGAGAGCAACGGTCATTTATCAGAATATCTGCCATGGTATCGCAAGCGCCCAGAAGAAATTATGAAATGGATTTCACTTTCGGATTGGATTCACGGCGAAACAGGCGGTTATCTGCGTTACAGCACTGAGAACCGCAATTGGTTTGAGGCGGATTTTCCGTTGTTTCTTGACCAAGCGGGCAAGTCGTTGAAGGACTATAAACGCACAGATGAGCACGCGTCACATATTCTCGAAGGTATGGAAACAGGCCGCACTTATCGGGGGCATTTCAATGTGAAAAATAATGGTGTGATTAAAAACTTGCCTGCCGATTGCATTATTGAAAGCCCAGGCTTCGTCGATCGGTTTGGAATTAATATGGTGGAGGGCATCGAACTTCCACTGGGGTGTGCGGCCACGTGCACATCGTCAATTAATGTGCAGCGCATGGCGGTTCAGTCTGCCGTTACGGGTGATGTTAATTTGCTGAAACTTGCGGTTTTGCATGATCCATTGGTTGGGGCAATTTCAACACCGGAAGAAGTTTGGCAGATGGTGGACGAAATGATGGTGGCACAAGCTGAATGGCTGCCGCAATATGCCCATGCCATTCCTGAGGCGAAAGAGCGTTTGCGCAATCCCAAAGTTAAAACCCGTGAATGGGCGGGTGCTGCGCGCCAACATATACGTTCAGTTGAAGAAATGCGCGTGGCCAAGCCAGCCACAGTAGCAAATATCGGCCATAGCCTTGGCACAAAAGTGATGGGTTAACGGTTGGAAATATGGGATTTTCTGAATCGTTTCTATTGGCGCTGTTGGTAATTTTCAGTGTTCCTTATATCTTCTGGCGGCTTTTGCGGTTGGAGCAATTTGCCCCATTGGCCATTGTGCAGATTATCGGTGGTGTTGTGCTTGGCCCCGGCGTTTTAGGTGCATTGTTTCCGGCGTGGCATGGGCTGGTTTTCAATGCGCAAACTTTGCTTGCATTGAATGGAATTGCATCATGGGCTGTTATGGTTTTTGTGTTTCTTGCAGGCGTTGAACTTGATGTTTCTCAGGCTTGGGATAATCGACGTGAGACGGCATTGACCGCGGCTTTGGCATTGGCCCTGCCTTTCATATTTGGGGCGTTGGTGGGAATTGGTTTGTTGCAGCAAAGCGGAGGCTGGATGGGCACACATGGCAACCCGGTGCAGCTGGTGTTGGGCGTTGGCATGGCCTGCGCGGTAACGGCATTGCCCATATTGGTGCTTCTGCTTGAGCGGTTGGGTATTTTGCGCCACCCCTTGGGCCAACGAGCGCTTCGATATGCTAGCCTTGACGATATTGCTATCTGGGCCGTGCTTGCGGCTATTTTACTTGATTGGAATCGGCTGGAGAGGCAGGCGCTGTTTTTTGTGGCACTGTTGCCAGTGGCATTTGCTTACCGGCGATTGATGCAACGCGTTGAAGAAGATGATCGCTGGCTTATAGCCCCTATTTGGGTTGCAGGTTGTGGTTTTGTTGCAGATTGGGCGGGATTGCACTTCATGGTTGGGGCATTCCTTGCCGGTGTTGTGAGTGATCGCAGTTGGTTTACGCTGGAACGGCTCGATCAATTTCGAAACATGCTTTTAATAGTGGTGATGCCGGTCTTTTTTCTCTCCACAGGCCTTCGCACCAAATGGGATATGGGCGGAATTTTGGTTTGGGGCGCAGCCTTGGCGATGTTGATTGCAGCAGTTGGCGGCAAGCTTTTGGGTGTTCAACTTGCAGGACGAATCTTACAGTGGCGCAAAGATGAAGCCTTTGTCATTGGATGGTTGTTGCAAACCAAGGCATTGATTATGATAATTTTTGCCAACATTTTGCTTGACCGCGAGATCATTGCGCCAAGTTTGTTTACGGCATTGTTGTTGATGGCGGTGATGAGCACGATCTTGACCATTCCAATGGTGCGCCCGAAAGTTGCAGCGTTATGCGCATAGCTTCATGTGCCTCATTCAAATGAAGGATGGAAAAATCGAAAACATTGTCCATAGTTGTCGTCGCCGCTCGAACGTAAAATGCGACGTAATTGCAGACCCATTGCCAAGCGTTTGAAATTGGACTAGCTTTTTTCGAGGGGCATAAAGTCAAACTTAAGTAAGGGCAAAATGCCATGGCTGATAGTGGACAAAAGTTTATCAAGCGCAACCGCCCACCGCGGGTGCAAATTCAATATGAAGATCCCTATAACGCAGAAAAAATGGTCGAGTTGCCCTTTGTTATGGGGGTGATGTCTGATCTTTCTGGCAATGCATCAGATGTTGAAAAGCCAGCGATTGCTGACCGTAAATATCTCGACATCGACATGGACAACTTCGATGACCGAATGAAGGCGATAAAGCCTGGCATCTCTTTTAAAGTTACCAACAAATTGGGTGACGCTAAGGGCGATGAGAAAATGTCAGTGAAGCTCGACTTTGAAAAGATGGCTGATTTCAGCCCGGCATCAGTGGTGCGCCAAGTGCCCAGTTTGGCAAAACTATTGAAAGCGCGTGAACAGCTGGCAAATTTGCAACGCTATATGGATGGCAAAGTTGCGGCTGAAGATCAGATCAAAAACCTCCTAAAAGATCCAGAACTGATGAAGCTTCTGAAAGATCGCAGCGCTGAAGAAACGTCTGAATAACCTAAATCACTAGCAATTCAAATTCGATTGATCAGATTGGGGAGAGATAGATGGCCGTTAAACCAGCCGCCCAAACAGGCAGCACAGCAACAGAAACGCGCGATCCTGAAGCCTTTTCAGCCTTGCTGAAAAAAAGTTTTAAACCACGCAATGATAGTGCTGCCGCGGAAGTGGAAAACGCGGTTGCAGCACTTGTGAGGCAGGCGCTTGAAGACACATCGCTGGTAAAAGATGATGTGTTGGATACAATTGACTCGATGATCGCAAAACTGGATCAACAACTTTCTGTGCAGCTTAACGAAATTATCCATGCTGAACAGTTCCAGAAGTTGGAAAGTGCTTGGCGTGGATTGAATTATCTCGTTTTCAATTCTGAGACCGACACATCTCTCAAAATCAGGGTGATGAATGTTGCCAAGGAAGAGTTGTATCGGGAATTTAAAGTTTATCCCGGTGCGCGTTGGGATCAAAGCCCGATTTTCAAAAAACTCTATGAAGCAGAATATGGGCAGCTGGGCGGCGACCCCTATGGTTGCTTGGTGGGCGACTATTATTTTGATCATTCGCCAACCGATGTTCAACTTTTGCGCGATATCAGCAAAGTTGCGGCAGCGATGCACGCGCCGTTTTTGGCGGCGGCCAATAGCACACTTCTGGGAATGGACAGTTGGAACGAACTGACCAACCCGCGTGATATTGGAAAAATATTTGACACTCCAGATTACGCCGCATTCAAATCACTGCGCGAGCAACCTGATTCACGCTATGTGGGCTTATGTATGCCACGGGTTTTGGCGCGCCAGCCTTATGGCGCAAAGTCTGAGCCTGTGGAGGAGTTCGCTTTCGAAGAAGACACGGATGGCCATAAGGGTGAAAAATATGGCTGGATGAATGCCGCCTTTGCCATGGCAACAAATATCAATCGCGCATTCAAGGAATATGGCTGGACGGTTCGAATTCGCGGTGTTCAATCTGGTGGTGAGGTTATTAACCTGCCAACCCATACATTCCCCACTGATGATGGCGGCGTTGATTTGAAATGCCCCACTGAAATTGCCATTAGCGATCGGCGCGAAGCTGAACTTTCGAAGGCTGGCTTGTTGCCGTTAATCCACAGGAAAAATACAGACAAGGCGGCCTTTATCGGGGCACAATCTCTTTATAAGCCCCGCAAAATGGATAGCGATGTGGCCACGGCCTCTGATAACTTGTCGTCGCGACTTCCGTATATGTTCGCGGTTTCTCGCTTTGCGCATTATCTCAAATGTATGGTGCGCGACAAGATTGGTGCCACAATGGAAGAGGCGCAGTTGCAACGGTGGCTGCAAGAGTGGATCATGAAATATGTTGATGGTGATCCGAAGAACTCGAGTGAAGCCACAAAAGCCAAACTGCCCCTTGCTGATGCAAGAGTTGACGTATTTCCTGATGAAGAAAATCCTGGCTATTATGCCGCGCGTTTCTATTTGCGTCCTCATTATCAACTTGAAGGCATGGATATTGGCATGAGCTTGGTATCACGGTTACCGGGCCAACAAGGTTAGCGAACACTGCAAGTATCCCCCATTTGCGGAGGTCACAAGTCTTATAGAAAGTGATTATGTGACTTCTACGCGAGTAACGCGCTAACCGATAACTTAGCAACGGAGACAGCACATGGCAGACGATCTTATTCTTAAACTGACAGGCAAAACACAAGGCAAGATTGCCGGCGAAAGTGGCAAGCAAAACCACATCGGAGAAATTGATATTCAATCCGTCAACTGGGGCATGGTAAGCCCTGGCAGCAGCCATCGTGGCGGCGGCGGCGGCACCGGTGAAGTTACTTTTTCGGATGTGAGCTTTACAAAAGCAGTGGATGGCGCATCAAACGGAATTCAGTTAGCACTTTTCACTGGCGAAGTTATCACTGAAGCTGTGATTTATTGCCGTAAGCAGGGTGGCAAACAACAAGAATATCTTACGGTGACCCTTAAGGATGCCGTTGTGACAAACTATTCGATCAGCATGGGAGCCGGCGGCGTGCCCCATGAATCGTTCAGCTTGAATGAAGCGAAATATGAGTTTGTCTATAAAGTTCAAAAAGATGCAGACGGCACACTTGGCGGCGGAAAAACAGTTGCCTGGGACATCAAACTTGGAGCTTAGTTGCTCGTGAAGTATGTTAAAAAACAAGATCGTTTTGTACCGCCCATTATGCAAGCCTTTCGGTCTGCGTTTCGGGAAAGAGATTCTCAAAAAAAAATTGATTTGAGAAGTGAGTCTGATGAACGCGTGATTGCTGGCCGCAGGAACAGCCCTCGAAACGCGGTGAGCGAACACCTATTAAAGCAGGAGCTGTCAGAAGATTTGGCAGCCCTGCTTAATACCGTGAATCTTGCTGCGGCAGAGAATCTTGATGGATTTGACTATGTCAAACGCTCCATCTTAAATTTTGGTGTGGGTGATATGACTTCATTTTCTGCCGAATCTGGCGCGACAGAAAATGTTCAAGCCCATCTTCAAGAGATTTTGCAACGTTATGAAACGCGGTTGGTCGATGGCACTGTGGAAGTTCATAAAAGTGTTGAGTTTGATGAAGTGAATACGCGACTTTCCTTTCATGTTGCCGCAGAAATGTATGCCACCCCCACAGATGTTCCTGTGGAATTTGTAACTGACATCGAGTCCTACAGCGGCAAGATGAACGTGAAGCGTTTGTGAGCCATGAATCAGGAATTCCTTGAACTCTATAACCGTGAGCTCAGAATATTAAAGGAGCACGGAAAAGAGTTTGCTGAGGAGTTTCCGGGCTTGGCCGAACGATTGGGCGGGTTGCTCGAAAACAATATGGACCCGATGATTGGGGGCTTGCTTGAAGGAACAGCCTTTATGGCAGCGCGCGTTCAGCTTAAGCTGAAGCACGAATATTCTCAATTTACTAACAATCTGCTGGATCAGCTTGTGCCTGATTATTTGGCGCCAGTGCCATCTGCTGCTTTGTTAAAAATTGATCCGCCCTATGCCGAGCCAAGTTTGAAAGATGGCATGAAAATCGCAGGTGGATCATACGCTGAAGCCCGATTTGTTGAGCGTGAAAGGCGCATTGCATGCAAGTTTAGGCTTGGAACGGACATTACGCTTTGGCCTTTTGAAATCGCGAATGCTGATTTTTTGCCCTCACCCGCATCGCTGCAAGGACTGGGGGTTGATATTGGTTCGACAGTTCAATCTGGATTAAAATTTTCAATGCTTCGAAGAACGGTGGCTCGGCGAGAAGATGAGCCCACCGAAAAACAAATCGCAAAGAAGCCTGAAGGATGGATTTCAAAATGCCGCACGCCTGATCTTACCTTCCATATTGTGTGCCAGGAAGCAGACGCCATTCGCATTTATGAAATGATTTTTGCCAATATTCAGCACATCTATATTCGATATTTGAACGGGTTTGGCGATCCCGTCGTTGCATCGGTGCCACTTGAGTGTTTGCAACAAATCGGGTTTGGCGAAGAGGATGTGCTGTTCCCGCCGGAAAAACGGGTGTTTAGCGGATTTGATTTGCTTCGAGAATATTTTGTGTTTCCCGCAAAGTTTCTTGGATTCAAATTGGTCGGGCTGCAAAAGATTTTGCCGAATATTGATACCAATCGCATGGACATCATTTTTGCATTCAAACAGGGTGACAGCAAACTTAGCGCAATTGTAAAAGCAGAGAACTTTGCGCTCTATGCTGCTCCGGCAGTCAATCTTTTTGAAATGGCAGCGGCTCGTGTTCCCGTGAAAAAAAATGAACATGAATATCATGTGGTGACAGACAGGTCGCGACATCTTGATTTTGAGATCCACCGCATCCTTAAAGTTCAGGCAAATTTTGCCGGAGGTGGCGCGAAAGCCGATGTTTTTCCGCTCTATGTAGCGCCGCCTTTAGAAGCATCAAATCCTGAAACGCTTTATTATACGATGAGGCGCCTTCCGCGCCGCCGTTCAGAAGATGAACGCAGGCTGGGGCAATCCTCGCGTTATATTGGAACTGATGTGTTTTTAACACTCAATAATCATATTAACACCGATGATGAATTGCGAATTACTGAGCTGAGTGTGCGGGCGCTTTGTTCCAACCGGCACCTGACGGAATATTTGCCCGTGGGCCAAGGTGGAGCCGACTTCATTCTTGAAGATAAAACGGCGCTTAAAGTATCTTGTATATCTGGCCCGACATTGCCCAGAGATTCCACAATTGCTTATACCTCCGCTGGTTTGTCTGCTTTGCCCGAAAGCTCATCAGCTTGGCGTCTCATTAGTATGTTGAGCTTGAACCACTTAGGCTTGACCGGACGGGGCACCAATAATTCTGCATCCGCACTGCGCGAACTTTTGTCTTTGTTTGCAAACCGTTCAGACGCAGCAACCGAGCGGCGCATTCGTGGCATCGTTGCGATTGAGAACAGTGCCATCAATCGGCGGGTGCGGCAGAAGAATGGGGCAGGTGTGGTGCGAGGGTTGGAAATTCGTGTCACGCTTGATGAGAAGGCATTTGAGGGCAGCGGCATATACCTATTGGGTGCCATTCTCGATCGATTCTTTGCCGAATATGTTGGCATAAACAATGCAGTCCAAACCGTGATAATATCCGTTGAACGTGGAGTAATTATGCGCTGGCCTGTGCGGCTTGGAAGACAGGTAACGCTGTGACTGTTGATCAAAACGCCATCGTTGAACCCGAGAAGATTGATTTTCTGAACTTGATGCGCGTGCTTGAAAGCGCAAATTTGAAAAAGCCGCGAATTGGCAACAGCAGCACGCGGGCTGAAGATGTGGTCTCTTTAGGGCAAGTTCCTTATGTTGAATTTGCAGATTCAAATGTGGCTTTGATTGAACAAAATGGCGATGGACGCAATCTGGTTTTAACACGATTTTTAGGGCTGCTTGGCCCACAGGGTGCCTTGCCGCTTCATACAACTTATGAGGCCACGCATTGGCTGAATATGCGAGATCCGGCATTTTCGCGTTTCCTCGATTTATTCAACAACCGTTTTCAACAGTTATTCTTTCGTGCTTGGGCCAATGCGCGGCCCGCAGTGCAGGCTGATCGGCCCGGCGAAGATCAATTCGTCAACTATATAGGCTCGATGATTGGCATAGGCACAAAATCAATGAGGCAACGCGATTGCTTGCCTGATTTTACCAAGTTAGCACTTGCTGGACTGATGGCGCCCGCGGTTAAAAGTGCATCACGTGTTGAAAATATGCTGGCTTGGCTATTCAAGGCCAAAGTTACGGTGCAACAGTTTATTGGCGTTTGGCTGCCGCTTGATGAACAAGAACAAGCTGCGCTGGCGAAAGGAAATTGTAGCCTTGGTGTGGATAGTCTGATTGGAAAATCTGCTTATAGTTTAAGAGATAAATTCCGGATCAGGATTGAGGTGCTTGATTTGCAGGAATTCGAAACTTTTCTGCCTGATGGCAAACACTTTCAACCCCTCGCAGACGCCATTCAATTTTATTTGGGTAATGTGTTCATTTACGACGTCGAAATTGGGATGGCTCAATCAGCAACCAAGACGACAAGGCTTGGCCAATTCGGAAGGTTGGGTTGGACGAGTTGGATGAAACCTGCCCAAGAAAGCGCCAACGATTCCATGCGCTGGGATTGCCGTTTCCATCCATCTGAAATCAACGCAGCCAAGGAAACTCCAACATGGCCGATGTGAGTCTTGAGACAGTTACGGGCAAGCTTAACCAAGTTGGATATGATTCATTCATGCAAGCGCTTCGCCTTGCCAAGGGTGCGGGAAACCGCAACTTGGAACTGGAACATTGGTTGTTGAAGATTTTGCAAATGGATCGCACTGATGCGGCTTTGACGGTGGATTATTTTAAGCTTGATCAAAACAAATTGTTAACAGACATCAGCGGAGTTGTTTCTGGTTTTGCCCTGAACAAAACTGAAATGCCTGGCATTTCTGAAAATATCATCGATGCGCTGGATCGTGCCTGGCACTATGCCACTTTGTTGTTCGGTGAAACCCAAATCAGAACCGGACACGTGCTTACCGCTATTTTGAAAGAGCCGCGATTGAACCGCACGCTCGTGGGCATTTCCAAAGAGTTCAAAGGCATTGATGCCGAGCTTTTGACCAACGAACACCAGAAAATTTGGAAACAATCTATTGAAGAAAACCTTCAGCCCATGGATGGCTCAGGCGCCGTTGCACGTGGCTCAAGTGGCGCAGAAGCTGCCCAAGGCCCGAAGGGCACAACCGCACTTGATCGCTTTGCGATTGATCTGACACAACGGGCCGCGTCTGGCGAAATGGACCCCATTGTTGGGCGAGACGAAGAAATTCGCCAGATTATTGATGTGTTGATGCGCCGGCGGCAAAACAACCCGATTCTGACTGGTGAGGCGGGGGTTGGCAAGACCGCGGTTGTTGAAGGTTTTGCCCAGCGCATTGCGGCAGGCGAGGTGCCGCCGCCACTGCGCGGCAACAAACTCTATGCGCTCGATATTGGTTTGATGCAGGCCGGAGCTTCGATGAAAGGTGAATTTGAACAGCGGCTGCGCTCGGTCATTGACCAAGTGCAATCTTCTCCCATTCCAATCATATTGTTTATTGATGAGGCGCACACATTAATTGGTGCCGGCGGTGCCGCGGGAACGGGAGATGCTGCAAATCTTCTTAAGCCCGCCTTGGCCCGCGGCACGCTTAAAACCATCGCGGCCACCACGTGGTCTGAATATCGCCAATATATTGAGAAAGATCCGGCACTAACCCGGCGCTTCCAACCGATCAACATTGGTGAGCCCGATGTTGCTCGATGCTGTGATATGATGCGTGGCCTTTTGGCACCGATGGAAAAGCACCACAAAGTTCACATTTCTGATGCAGCGCTTGTGGCCGCAGTCAAACTTTCCAGCCGCTATATTCCTTCACGGCAGCTTCCAGACAAATCTGTTAGTCTTTTGGATACTGCTGCTGCGCGTGTTGCTGTATCACAAACTTCGACACCCGCCGCTGTGGAGGATGCGCGCGTTCTAATCTCGGCGCGTGAAATAGAGTTGGCAGCCCTTGAACGCGAACGCGATATTGGCGCTGCCGACGAACACCGGATTGCAGACGTTCAAACTGCTATCAGCGATGCGAAGAATAAACTGGCAGCGCTCGAAAAGGATTGGGCAGCCGAAAAAACTATTGTTGATGAAATTATGCAGCACCGGAAAGTGATTGCTGAACAAGCAGAAAATGCTGATGATGCGCGTTCTAAACTGGGTGCGATCATAGCAACGCTCGAGGCAATCGATCCTGAAAAACGCATGATCTATCCCTATGTCGACGAGCAATCTGTGGCTTCGGTTGTATCAGATTGGACGGGTATTCCCGTTGGCAAAATGGTTAAAGATGAAGTGCAAACCATTCTTAATCTGGCGGAAACATTGAACAAGCGCGTTGTTGGTCAATCACACGGCTTGGCCATGATTGCCAGGCGGGTTGAGACCAATCGCGCCAAGCTGGATAATCCCAACAAACCCATTGGCGTGTTTATGCTTGCTGGCCCTTCAGGTGTTGGCAAAACAGAAACTGCACTGGCCTTGGCTGAGGCATTGTATGGCGGCGAGCAGAACATGATTACCATCAACATGTCTGAATTTCAGGAAGCTCATTCTGTTTCAACCCTCAAGGGTGCGCCTCCGGGCTATGTTGGCTATGGCGAGGGTGGCCGCCTTACCGAAGCTGTGCGCCGCAAGCCTTATAGTGTTATATTGCTTGATGAAGTTGAAAAAGCCCATCCGGATGTGCACGAGATTTTCTTCCAAGTATTTGATAAAGGCGTGATGGAAGATGGTTCGGGGCGTCGCATCGACTTCAAAAACACCTTGATAATTCTAACCACAAATGCTGGTACAGACCGCATCATGCACGCCGCGGCAAATGGGGCGATACGTCCAGATGCTGAAAAGCTGGCAACTGACATGAAGCCAGATTTGCTGCAAGTTTTTCCGCCAGCTTTGCTGGGCCGCATTGTTACAATTCCTTACTTCCCCCTTTCAGGGGATATGCTGGGCAGCATTGTGCGCTTACAGTTGAATCGTATTGGAAAGCGAATTGGCGATAATCACAATGCGAAGTTTACGTACACCGATGCGGTTGTGCAAACCATTGTGTCGATGTGCAACGACCCAGACTCGGGCGGACGCATGGTTGATAACATTGTAACCAACACGCTGCTTCCGGCGTTGTCGCGGCTGATCTTAAACAAGGCAATTTCCGGTGGGGAAGTTGTTGAAGTAATGGTGGGAGTCGAAAATGAAGAGTTTACGTACAAATTAATTTGATGACCCATCCCACAAGAGTTCAAACAGTCGAAATTAATTTAAAAGTCGGATGAGTTCTACTGACGCTCAAACAAGAACTCTAATTATGTAACGATTGCTTAATCTCACATTGATCAGAAAGTGAAAAGTTTGGAGTAAGAAGCATGGCCGAACCAAAAAGGACGGACTACTTACCACCCGAAGTTTACAGTTGGCGTATTCAAGAGGCACTGCAAAGAGGCAATCAACTTTCTTTCTGTTTTCACTCATACTTGGCGACTTATGTGATGGCTGGACATTGCATGCCGCAAAGCCAGCAAACTGCTGCCACCGCCAAACGCAAAGCCGCATCTCATGGGCACCGTTTTCGCCCATTAAAAGAAAAGGAAGATTGGAATGACATTCAACTCGCCTCGATTCAAAAATGAAACTCAACTTGGGCGGATCGAGACCGGCCATGATGTGCTGGTGCGCGGCAGCCATGGTCGGCATGTGCACTTGTTGCAGATGGCTTTGATTGATCTTGGTTTTACGATGCCAATTTCGACCGCTAGCCAAGATTTCAGCCCCGACGGATCCTATGGCCGTGAGACTGAGGCCGCGGTTGAAGCCTTTCAACGCAAAAATCCTCCACTTAAGCCTGACGGCAAAATTGGCCAAAACACGATTAGGGAAATAGACAAACAGATCGGTGGCATGAAGCATCGGGTGAGGTTACATTTCAGATCACTTTCGCTGAGCGATGTTCCTTTTGACCTGATGCTATCAAGCGCTCAAAGGGCTTATGCTCAGTATGGCATAGAAATTTTTTTTGCTTCCGGTGAATCCCTTGGATTGTCGGACGAAGAAGCTAAACGTTTCAGTGTTGTCGGCCAGAACTGTGGCTGGTCGTTAGATAGCGGTGAGTTTGCAGCGCTTCACGCGCTTGGCAGTTCGGTACCCAACAATGATATTAAGGTGTTCATTGTCAACAAATTTCAGGAAAGCAATGTTTTGGGTTGCGGTGGACATGCGGCAGGCAAGCCCGCCTGTGCTGTAACGCATGATAGTTCGCGATGGGACATGGCGCATGAAGTTGGTCATGTGCTTCTCACCAGTGGCTTTGCGCCAGTTCATTCAGGAAGTACGCGAAACTTAATGTTTGGTACGTCGAGCAATGGACCAACACCATTGGCATTAACAGATAAGCAAATTGCTAAAATTCGCGCTTCGCCACTTTGCCGTGCGATCTAAACACTACTAAGGTCATCACTCGGCGATGCCTAATATGCATCGCCTTTTGCGGAGACTGACGAATGAGTTTTCAATGTACGCGGTTTTCAAGCAACGCTGATATTGTCAAAGCAGGTAATAACAGTCCTTCGCTTAAACAGGGGATGCGGAGCGAGGCTGTGCGAATATTACAGTTGGGTTTGATTGACATGGGTTTTCCCATGCCGGTGTCAACCGGCAATAATAAAACCTTGCCGGATGGAATTTTTGGCCATGAGACTGTTCGTGTGACGATAGCATTTCAGCGCCTCAATGGGTTGGTTGCTGATGGAATTGTGGGCGGCAAAACCTTGGCGCGGCTTGATTCACTGTTGGCAGTAAAGAGTGAAACGACAGCCAAATTGGACCTGTTGCGCGGCAACAAGGGCAAAGGGCGGGATTGATTTCAAAATGCTGATTATTGACCAACAAAGTGTGAGGATCACTTTAGTAAAAGACGGTGCGAATGCAGGTGTGCACGTGGGCACCGAACACGCGCTGCTCCATTGCACTAAAAATGCAAATCTGGCAGCTGGCGACTCGACACCACCCGATGAAGTGAATAACGGGCCAGCCATTAATATCGAAGGCCGGGTTTTTATCAGGTCAACCGAGAACGAGCGCGATATCGGAGATTTGGAATTTGGTATTGTGCAAGTTTCGTTTCTTCATACCTATGAATTTATCTATGTGGGGCGATTGGTGTCGGAAGGATCAACGGTTATCAACTTGCGGCTGGGCTATGGCAAAAATCCGTCGCTTGATGAAGAAACGGCGCGTGGAAGAACGATTGACGAAGAAATATTCAGACCAACAGTAATGACTGTTACACCGGTGAAAACTGCCAAAACGGGTTTCGACATTTTAGTTAAATTCACCGACCACCCAAACAATGCAATTCCGCTGCGCTTTGAAAATCGTGTAACCAAGGCCCCGAACTTTCTGGCGAGTGCTGCGCGTAATGAAGAGTTTATTACATATTTTGTGGCGCGGGCCAGAAACGTGGAACCCATCACAATTCTTGCAAGGATTGGTTGGACAGTGAACTGGAAAGCGGAATTCAATTGGTCAACAGCAACAATGAAGCCCACCAAAGATATAAAAGCCAGTTTCCTATTTGCTGGTGACCCTCGAATTGGCCAACCTGATGCAGCAGATCCGATGGCGGCTGTTGCCTTGTCGCGTCAACTGCCAACAACGAATGCACAGGACAGCAGCGCCCAAGATGCTGCGTGGACACAGCGGCGAAGTCCTATTTGTGAACAAAACAAGGAGCGACCTTCCAATTTTCGCAGTAATTTTTTCACCTGATTGCGCGATATTATTAGCCAATTCAAAACAACGTTAAGGTTCCGGCCAATCCGAATGTGGTTTGCACCGACCATGTGAGTTGGCGCGAGTTCACCCCATATGTGCCAACAACGCCGTTGTTGACCTGAAAACTCAATCGATCTTTTTCCAGATCAATTCCAAGGTTGATGGGGAAGACGCCAATGCCAACAGTTGACACACCTGAATTTAGGTCAGATTGGCCGCCCACCGTTGCGAACGGAGACCAAAGATGAAATTGGCCCAGTGCGCCAAGTGGGTCGACCCAAGTATAATTTGCAAACCATGAAACAGAGATGCCGGGCGTGCCTTGATCCGAGACAAATATAGGTGCGCCAATTTGCATTCCCAAAGCCAGTTCTTGCCGTCCGTCGTCTTCGCCGCGTTTGAAAATTGATTGAAAGGTGAAGGCCCAAGAGCTTTGTGGATCTTTGAACTGGTTTGTAAACGAAATTTGGTTTCCGGGTTGAAGTTGAAATTGATCAAACTTGAGTTGTGGAACAGGAAGGATAGGGGGTGTCGGTGCTGGCACTGGTAATGTGAGCGGCGGCAGACTTAATGGTGTTAGACCCGGGTTCTGGATTGGCGAAAGTGAGAACTGCTGGCGTGGCGCTTCACCCACGCGTGGCAAGCGCAAACCCATCATCGTTATCGTGGTCGCAACCAAAGGAAACAGCACTGAGCGGGTTCTGGGCCCAACAACGCCGTCTACTACCAGGCCCTTTCTGTTTTGAAACAACCTCACCGCTTTTTCTGTGTTGTTGCCAAATTTTCCATCAGGATCCAAAAAAACATCGAACAGAGCCTTATTCAATCCTTCTTGAATGGCCCGAACATCTGGGCCCACATCGCCATGTCTAAGTGATCGAAGCATATTTGAACCTCAAATATTCTGCGGTTGAAGTATCTGCCAACAATGCCCAATTCAGGTCAGGATTGATCCAAATATATCATTGCTGGTGATTATTTCTAGCCGGAACTCAAGGCGATCGGTTCACCTATTTAGAGGTATCGAAAAAATTGGTTTTCAAGTATTCTTCGAGCCATGGGAAATCCAGCAGCACGCGTCAACGATCCTCATGTTTGCCCGATGATTACGGTTTTGGTTCCGCATCTTGGTGGGCCCGTGATGCTTGGCTCTCCAAACGTAATTACGGGTGGCATGCCGCAATCACGCATCGGCGATTTGTGTTTGTGCGTTGGCCCGCCAGACGCTATTGCCATGGGTTCCATGACGGTTATCGTGAATGGTATGTTCGCAGCTCGGGTGGGAGATGTGACCGTGCATGGGGGCACAATTATGATGGGCATGCCAACTGTTTTAATTGGCGGGTGAACGCAGCTTATTGACTTTTAAGTTTTACAAATGCCGCCTTAGTTGAGACCATGCTGTTATTTGTTTCTATTTCCTTCAAGAAGGGTTCGATGAACGCGTCTGGGTCAAAAGCATCTTGAGAGTTTATGCTGATGAGTGGTTTATCTGATGCAACTGCAAAAACTAAAGTGGGATAAAACTTCTGGGCAACTTGCCCATCTGTAATTTGAGGGATAGCAAGGCTGAGAGCCGCTTTCATTTCACCAAGTGTCATGGTGATACAGGTTGGGCAAAGGCGGTTTATATTTTGGATTCCACCTTCATGATCCACAACAAACAAATAGATGTTTTGGTTTTCACTGTTTTTGATGGTAATTTTCAGCGGGTCGCCAACTGCCCCAGTTTCTGGATTGCTCCCTAAAATTTCTGCTGAATCGACTTTCAATTCAATTGGCTTGGCCGCTTTATTCGACATTTTGTGAAGTGAAGACACCAATGCGCATTGTTTATCCGAAGCGGAATTCAACGTGAGTTGTGGCGCAAAACCAGCTTTTTCCAGAAAGTCATTTCGGAAAGCAGATTCCGCCTCAGCCGTTCCCAACAGTTTGAATTCTGCCGAACTTGCGGAGATCGACGTTGTATCAATATTGAGGCATTTTCCTTGGTCGTAGTTCTCAACAAAGGTTTTTATTTCCGCCAGTGTGGGAACTTGCTTTTTGATCATTGGCGGAGGGGTAATCATTGCAGTTTGTTGTTCGGGTTGGGCAATTTTAGAGAGATCGATTTCGGGCTTTATCACATCAGGCTGTTTGGAATTTGTTTCAATTTTAATCGGTGGTGCAGTTGCAACAGGCACCTTGGGAACAACTTTCGTCGGCGCTGTTCCATCTGTTTTTGCAGGTTGTCCCGTCTCAATTTTCGGTGGTGCGGATTGTTCGACTTTAGGAGAGCCAGCCGCAGAGTTTGTTTCAATTGTCGTTGGCGCAGGCAGTTGAGTTTTGGGTTGCTCAGGTGTTAGCTTGCTTGTGTCTGGCACATCGGCAACCACTGTGGTTTTGGTTGCGCTGTTATTTTGATCTTTCACATAAATCCAGCCGCCAAGTGCGCCAATTGCTATCGTTGCAATAATGCCTGTAACAACCGCAAAGTTTCGCATTGTGTTGGAATGAGGTGCAGTCGATGCAGGCGTGGCAGAATTTTGTGGTTCATTTTTTGACTTTACGTCCGGCTTTTTTTTCCCTTGTTTGGTCTCAAGTGGTTTGTCCATCCAGTCCCGCACTTCGGCCATGTTAGCTGGTCTTGCTGCCGGGTCTGGCTGGAGCATTGCTGTTAAAACAGCATGAAACTGTTTAGGGATACCGGCAAGTTCGGGAACAGAGCGGCGTTTTTCAATAACCTCAACTTGCGAACCATTCATGTCTAGCGGTTTGCCACGAAGGGCTGCTGCCATAACCAACGCAAGGCTATAGATATCTGATTTTGGTGTGACCTCTGCGCCAAAAAGGCCAAGTTGTTCGGGTGATACATAGTTGTATTTGCCAGCAAAGCTGCCGCCCAGCAACGTTGCGCCGCCAACGTTGGTTGAACGGGCGATGCCAAAATCAATAATCTTGGCATTTTTTACAAGTCCACCGGGTAGAATAACATTATCAGGTGACATATCGCGGTGGATCACGCCTGCTTCGTGAGCCTTGTTCAATCCATCGGCCAGTCTTTTCAAAAGATACTTAAAATCTTCGGCGGCAAGAGGGGTTGTTTTGGTGCGTTCAGCGAGCGATTGTCCGTCGACATATTCCATTGCCAGATAGGGTCTGCCGATCGTTCGGTCGATCGAGAAAACATAATAACGAACAATTGCATCATGAACTAAATGGTTGAGAATGCGTGCTTCCTTGCGAAAAAGTTCCAAGATCATTTCATCGCGGGCAAATTCGGGCAATACAATCTTGATTGCGACTGGGTCTCCGGTCTGGATGTTGAAGCCCTTGAATACTTCACCCATTCCGCCAACGCCAATCAGGCTATCAATCCGATAGGTCTGGTTGAGTTCGGTTCCAATGCTCACGACGGATGTCCGAACTGATATTTGGGTTCTGTCATCGCTCATTATGCGTGCGCCTTGTTCGTTTTCATCATCTTTGCACTATTGTTGTTTTGTCCGGCACCGAAACTTGCACCACAACGACAGACACATTGTCTTTTCCACCGCGTTCAAGGGCCAGATCAATCAATTTGTCACAAGCCTCGCGTGGACGAGACCAGCGCACAGTTGTTTGTATTTCCTGGTCACTGACGTGGCCTGTCAATCCATCGCTACACAATATAAAACAGTCTCCGTGTCTGACATCGCCCACAATTGTTTCAAGTTGCAAATCATGATCAGCGCCCACCGCGCGGGTGATGACGTTTCGACGCGGCCATGTTTTTGCTTCGTGCGCAGATATTGTACCCTGATCAACAAGGTCTTGCACTTCTGTGTGATCATGTGACACCTGCGATATGGCGCCTGAACGCACGAGATAACACCGTGAGTCACCGGCCCATATACAAGAAAAACTGTGCCCTTCGATCAACAAGGCTATTACGGTTGAGCCGACCAGTAAGGCATTGTCGCCGTTTGAGATGTTCAGTAAACGTGTGTTTACGTCATAGATTTTCCGCTTAAAGTTTTCTACCAAACTCAACTGACTAGCAGGCTCGTCAAAAACAGCAGCTGCGTCGGCTATCATTGCGCTTGCAACGTTGCCATCGTTGTGGCCACCCATTCCATCTGCAACCAACCAAATTCCTATATCGGCATTGGTGAAAACACTATCTTCATTGAATTTTCGAACATGGCCCGTATGCGTGCGGGACGACGTTTCAAATTCAAAATAGGGTGTTTGAACCGAAGTTTTCATCAGCCAAAATTCCCGGTCATCATATGTGTCAAAAAATGATCGTCTGCAGGCCCTTGTATTGCCAAAAGTTGAGCAGGATGATTTGAACCGCCGTTGGTCCACCAATAGCTCTTGGAGTTATGCGATGCTTGGTCGTTGAATATCTTAAAGGATTGAAAACACTCTTGGAGTGGCTTGCCATTTGCCGTCCAACGCTGAATAGGCCCGAGGTTTTCGGGATTGCGCCCCGGCATTTCTGTTGGCGCAAATGCAAACTTTTCAAGAAAAGCAAGAGGCTCCCGTTCAAGGTGATCGGCAAGCATTTGCAATAAAAACAGCTCGCAGGATTCGTGCCACGCATTTAAGTCTTCGCTTGGTGGAGAAACCAAGATTGTTTCTGGTGAAGCACACGCGCACAGACACAGCGGAAAATAACGACCGATGCCATCAACCGAGGGCATTAAAGCGCCGGCTACTTGCTGGCCAAACACGTCAGACCCAAACCAAAAGCGCCAAATTGGCATTGTTAAAAATATTTCTTGCCATTGGTTGCCAAGCGTCAGCTTGCTTGTGGCCAAGGCGGTTTGTAACCACGCTTCCCATTGGTCCAGAAATGGCCGTGGCATGTTGTATGCTATGAAATCTCTTTTCGATGGAAGCTTTCCATACATGCCACATTGCATAGCATTTCTCACAGGTCAGACGGGCAAGCGAACCCCGATTGCGAAATTACTGTGAAGGGATTGTCCAGCGTGTCAAAAGTTATTTGATAAGTTACTTCGCGACCGCCAACAACAAATCGAACATTGGCTTTATTGCCTGATTGTCGCAGCGCACCTTCTTTAAACAATCGATAAAGGGCCCAAGGCCCCGAAAATTTCAAAGCAGCCATTGTGCCATTACCCTCTGGCATCGAAAGTGACGCTGTGCCATCGGGTGAATTGCCCGGCCATTCAAAATCACCCCGCGATTCAACACCATATGGGCTTTCTAATTTGGCTCCGTTGACTTCAAACGTGACGGAAGGTGATTGTTGGCTCAGCGACTGCATCACCATGGCAAATTTTATGTTTGGGGAAGTGCCTTGGCCTGTAAAGAAAGCATCTTTTATGCGAGAGGCGATCTGGAATTGATGGAGCGATGTTTGGGAAAGTTCTTGGCTGAATTTAGAATTCTGTTTCCAATTCCACTGCGTGCCTGATGTATCCACCAAGCCCGCAAGTTTTTCCTTATAAAAAGCATCAAAAACACCGTTCGGTCCAAACAGTCTTGCGAATTCGGCAAGCGGTACATCCTTTTTGCTTTTTGGCGAAAATGGATATTTGTTGGCCGTTATATCGAGGCATTTTCTGGTGACACTTCCGTTGAGATCTCCCTTCAGATCTGCAACGCGTTCACCAACAATTTTGTCTTCAAATTCGGCCATTGTTGCTTTGAACATTGTGGAAAACGGTGGGTCTAAACGTGATGAACCCGTTGACAATGCGCTGAGAAATTTCTGCTGATTCAGCCTTGCTTCAGCGGCCCGTTCGAAATTCTGCTCATCAACCAGACTTTGATATAAGCCTTTCAGCTGTTCAACCAGCAAATCTATCTGCTTTTTTTCGGTTCCGCTGGCCGTTGTCAATTCTTGGTAGCGCCGAAACCGTTCTTGGATAATGGCACCCGGCACAAATACGGCTCCCACTTCGCCTTGACGACCATCAGATTTTTTTGCGGCGTCAAGCCCAATTTGCTTCATATTGCCAACCTGATCTTCGACACCGGTTTTAAGTTTTTCTGCGGCATCTCCCAATTTTTTTACCAAAGTGCCTTCGGCAGTTTTCTTTGCTTCGGTGAGTTTGGTTTCAGCAGCAATTGATTCAAGCAACATTTTAAGTGGTGAGGTGGCACCTGAAATGGCACGAAGTGCAGAAAATTCTGGCTTGTCGGCAGTGAAACTTTTGAGTTTAAGATTTGCCAGCGCTGCCGACCATGTTTTGATAAATTCTTGATCATAGAGTTGGAAAAGATCAGGGCCCAAACTGCTAAATTGCTTATCGAGAACTTCAGTTCCGCCCGCTTCGCCCAGAACCCATCTTTCATTTTTGAGCAAGGTTATTACGGCTTTCAGTTTGTTGAGAAACAACCCGTAAAAACCATCGTAAGTGTAAAGTGCTTGAACCCCAACGCTCTCTAATGGTTTGCCGTTGGTTGTTGCAAAAACAAATTGTGCGTCAGGCCCAGCATGGTCAGCAACCGTCCAGTCTTTAATGTCGGGGCTGCGGGCGGTTGATTTAATGAGCGCAAAAGCACGTTCGGCAAGAGAAAGGCGGGCAAGCGAAGCCTGTGTTGCTTTGACAAGATCGCCGTTCAATTCCATTCGCAACGCTGTGCCTGAACTGAGATCCAGCAGCCCATCCAGATGCAGCTTTAGTGAATCGCGCGCTGCCTTGTTGGGTTCGCCTGGATAAAGCTTTTCCCAATCGCCCTGCATCCAGCCAGAAATAAGTGCTGTATCCACGGGAATGGCCGGATCTCCACTCAGCATCATATAAACCTTCAAAGGTTCGTAAAGTTGCTCGGGTGAATCTTGCAATTCGGTCAGGCGTTTTTCCAGATGCAGAATAAGGCGTGGCAGTAGCAGACGGTTGAGCCCGGTTCGATATGTAGCGGTTGTTGCAACCTCAATGCGATTTTGCTGGCCAAGGCCAAGCGTGGCAGTGACCGGAGGTGACGCAGCAGAATTTTCGTAACCTATTGGGTAGGTACGTAATCTGTTAAGAGGATCAACTATTTTAAGAAAATCAGTATCAGCGACGGGATCAAGATTGATAA
>JAYUHQ010000084.1:0-2207 GCA_043766895.1 Aestuariivirga sp. | reverse complement strand
ATTTGCGCGGTGTTGATGTTCTGCAAGGTTGTGAGCTGATAGGCATCAAAACGGAAAAAGGCAAAGTGGTTGGCGTGCAGACCTCACGCGGCGAAATTAAGTGTAAGAAACTCGCCCTCTGTGCTGCTGGGCATTCATCAGAAGTAGCCGCAATGGCGGGATTAAAACTGCCCATCGAAAGCCATGTGTTGCAAGCTTTCGTATCCGAAGGTTTGAAGCCATACATTGATGGCGTTGTCACATTTGGCGCGGGCCATTTCTATGTTTCGCAGTCTGATAAAGGCGGCCTCGTTTTTGGTGGCGATATCGATGGCTACAATTCTTACGCTCAGCGCGGCAACTTGCCCATGGTGGAACATGTGATTGAAGCGGGTGTTGCCATGATCCCATCGCTGGCCCGCGTGCGCGCGTTGCGCTCGTGGGGCGGTGTGATGGACATGTCGATGGACGGTTCACCGATCATCGATAAAACCTCTGTACACGGATTATATTTGAATGCGGGTTGGTGTTATGGCGGTTTCAAAGCCACACCTGCTTCTGGCTTCTGTTATGCGCATTTGATCGCACAAGACCAGCCGCATAAAGTAGCAACGGCGTTTCGGTTGGACAGATTCAAGCGCGGCTATATGCTTGATGAAAAAGGGCAGGGCGCAACGCCCAATTTGCACTGATGTTGATCCCTTGCCCCCATTGCGGAACCAGACCCGTTGAGGAATTCACATTTTTTGGTGATGCGAATATCACAAGACCTCAATCACCAGATGATCCAAACTGGTATGCCTATGTTTATGAGCGTGAGAATCCGCGCGGGCCAATTGATGAATTTGCCCATCATTCAGGCGGTTGCCGGGCTTGGCTTGTTGTTTCTCGTGACACAAAAACCCATGACGTGTTCGGCGCGGTGATTGCCAAAAACTTTAAGCGAAAGCCAAAACCATGACAAGCTTTCGCATTAAAACTGGCGGGCTAGTCGATCGCTCCACAAATCTTAAGTTCACCTTCGATGGCAAATCATTCCCGGGTTTTCAGGGCGATACACTTGCCTCAGCCCTCATCGCCAATGGCGTGCACCTTATGGGGCGCAGCTTTAAATATCATCGCCCGCGCGGTGTAATTTCAGCGGGCTCTTCAGAACCCAATGCGCTGGTGCAATTGCGTGAGGGCGGGCGCAAGGAAGCCAACACCCGCGCCACCATGGTTGAACTTTATGAGGGGCTGACAGCAACAAGCCAAAACCGCTGGCCTTCGTTGAATTTTGACATTGGCGCAATCAACTCGCTTGCATCTTCCATCTTCGTTGCGGGCTTTTATTATAAAACCTTCATGTGGCCCAAAAGCTTTTGGGAAAAAATCTATGAGCCGTTGATCAGGAAAGCGGCGGGCCTTGGTACGGCTTCAAAAGAAGCAGATCCGGACACATACGAAAAATCCTACGCGCATTGTGATCTGGTGGTGGTGGGCTCTGGCCCCGCTGGCCTCATGGCGGCCCTCACCGCCGCCAGGTCTGGCGCGCGGGTGATTTTAGCTGATGAAGGTTCAGCCCTTGGCGGATCCTTGCTGTTTGAGAATGAAGAGATTGCGGGGCAATCAGGCTATCTATGGGCGCAAAATGTTATTGCTGAACTGGCTTCATTTCCAAATGTAACGCTGATGTCGCGCACCACGATTTTTGGTTGGTTTGATGGTAATATCTTTGGTGCACTTGAGCGCGTGAATGACCATGTGGCGGTGCCAGCGCCTTTTGAGCCGCGTCAGCGCTATTGGCGCATTCATGCCAAACGGGCCGTGTTGGCCGCAGGCGCTGAGGAACGCCCCTTGGTGTTTGGTGGCAATGATGTGCCCGGTGTAATGCTCAGTTCAGCGATGCGCCATTATGCAAATCGATTTGCAGCAGCGGCCGGAAAATCAATTGCAGTCTTTGCAAATAATGATTCCAGCCTGCGCACCGTGCAAGATATGAAATCGCATGGCGTAAACATTGCCTCGGTGATTGATACGCGTAAAGGTGGCCGCGTTCTAAATGTTAAGGGTGGCAAGGAACTCTCTGCGGTTGTTGATGCGGCCGGCCATGTTATTCCTTGCGATGCGGTTGCCATGTCTGGCGGCTGGTCGCCCATCGTAAACTTGATGTGCCATCGCGGCGCAAAACCGATTTGGAATGAAACGATTGCTGCGTTTACGCCGCCTGATGTTGGCGCAGAATTTAC
>JAYUHQ010000083.1:0-2218 GCA_043766895.1 Aestuariivirga sp. | reverse complement strand
CATGGAGCAGCGGCAACAAAGTGCCTTATGAATTTGTGGGCCGCGCCTTGGCTGCCCAAGGTTTTTTAACCTTGGTGATCAACTATCGTTTGCACCCCGAACACCCCTACCCTTCTTTTGTGGAAGATGCGGCTTTGGCGCTGGATTGGGCCACGCGCCATGCCGGCGAATATGGTGGAAACCCTCACCGCATTTTCGGCATGGGCCATTCGGCGGGCGGATATAATGTTTCATTGGCGGTCTTAGACAAGAAGTATCTGGCCAAGTTTGGCACCGATGTATCTGCGATTAAAGCCGTGGCCTCTCTCGCTGCACCTTTGGATTTTTTGCCATTGGATACACCCGTTTCCATAGCGGTCTTTGGCAAGGCGGCCGATCTGCCAGACACACAGCCCATCACCTATGTGCGGGCAGACGCACCGCCGTTTTTATTTTTACACGGCACAGCCGACACCACATGCCTGCCTAAAAATTCAATCAACATCGACAAAGCCATACGTGCGGCAGGCGCAGCTTCAACGCTGAAACTTTATGACGGTATAAGCCATGTGGGCATTATGCTGGCGATGTCTAAACCCTTGCGCGGCTCAGCCCCAACGCTGGATGATGTGGTAACGTTTTTTAGGGCCCAGCCTTAAGGCAAATTATCGCGCATAAAAATATCAATCCTGATGCGTTCTTGCGCCTCAATCAGCGGCGCATTATCGGCGCGCGCCATCAACACGCGCACGGCTGAGCGCACTTCATGGCCTGCGTCTTGATTGATGATCACATCAATCGTGTTGCGGATCAGCGCGCGGCGTGAACCATCTGTCACCTCATGGGCAATGAACACAATATCTGTGGCGCGTTTACTCTCATCCAATGCCGTAACAATGCCTGCTGTGCCGCCGCCCACGTTGTAAATGCCCAACAAATCTGAATGTTCGCGCAGCAATTGTTTGGCCAATTCTTCGCTTCGCTCTAAATCATCGCGCGATTCTCGCACCGGCAAGATCACCAGCTGTGGAAATTCATGGGCCATAACCTGTTCAAAGCCAAACTGCCGTTCGATATGATCACGCAATGCAAGAGAGCCGGCAAACAGGCCAACCTTGCCTTTGCGCCCCGCCAGAAAACGGCCCATCAGGCCAGCCGCCGTGCGCCCCGCCGATGAATTATCAATGCCCGCATAATGCGTGCGTTTGGAACCGGGCACATCAGACACCAAGGTAACAACTGAAACACCCTTGGCCACCAATGAATTGATGGCTTCACGCACCGCCGGATGATCAAGCGCCACCACGGCTACGCCGTCTATACCGTCTTCAAGCTCATCCAGAACTTTAGCCAGCAACGGGCCATCAAACACGTCAACGCGTTTCACCATAATGGAAACGCGTTCGCCCGCCATGCGGTGGGCGGCGGCTTCAACCTCATCAGAAATGCGGTTCATAAATTCGCCTGCCGTATCGGGCAGAACAAACCAGAAGCGATATTCCCGACCCCGCGCCAGCCGCGCCGCAATGCGATCTGGCTGATAGTTCAGCTCTCTAATTGCTGATTCCACTTTTTCAACGGTGCGGGTTTTAACGCCCGGCCTGTGGTTTAACACGCGGTCTATTGTTGCCACGCTCACGCCCGCTTTTTGGGCCACATCTTGAATCGTAATCTTTGCCATCAACAGAATGAAGCGAAACCAGCAAGCTTTGTCAAATACCAATCACGCAGATGAGGTACGCCAAGCTTAAGTTACGGCATGTTTGGCCAAGAATTTCGGATTGTCCCATAGGCGATTGTCCAACACGTCAGCCAAAATTTCCACAGCATCATAAACATCGGCATAACTCACATAAAGCGGCGTGAAGCCAAAGCGCATCAAATTGGGTGCCCTGAAATCTCCGATCACTTTGCGCGCAATCAATGCCTGCATCACAGCGTAAGATTGATCATGGGCCAAACACACATGGCTGCCGCGTTTTGAAAAATCACGGCCACCAAAAAGCGCAATGCCGTGCTTGCCGCAACGCGCCTCAGCCAATTCAGCAAACATGGCACATTGCTTTTGGGCCTTGGCATAAACATCAGCCATATCCACATCTGCCCACACATCAAGGGCCGCATCCAATGCTTGCATCGATAATATAGGCTGGGTTCCACATTGATATTTGGTGATGCCTTCAGCGCCCACAAACTTTTCATCAAACGCAAAAGGCTTGGCATGGCCCCACCAGCCCAC
>JAYUHQ010000082.1:0-5973 GCA_043766895.1 Aestuariivirga sp. | reverse complement strand
CGCTTATTTGCTAGGCATTTAAATCTTAACACCGCCGTGATTTGTTAAAACTCGGTCAAACACATCACTCTCACAAATTATAACGCTGACCTCAATCGAATTGCTTATAAACAGGCTCTAGAAGCGTCACAAATGACTCTACAGCGCGACTTACATTCTTGAGTCCCATTTACACCGAAACCCCAAAATCACGCTGTACGGCTTTCCCTGAGTCACGGCGGGCCGCTTACAGCAATAAAACACGCACTGAAAGCAATGGCCAAACCATTGAAGATAGGTCATTGCCAATTGTTTGCCTTTTGGCGCGTTGGTTGATCACGCTGATTTCCGTAAATCGGTAAACTTTTAAAATTATGCTTTTCTATCAACGCTAGCGAATAGTCTGGAAGTCTTTGAGCCCGCGCGCCATTTAAAAATACTTATCCTATTGAATTGCTGTTCAAATAAATATCTGGAATAACTCAGGAATCATAATTTAAACACCTCTGCCTTCCCTGAGTTTAATCTATTTGAACCTACTATAGATATAACAAGCCTGAAAAATTAATGATGCCCAGAATGGGGCAATTAAAATCGCCTAAGTTCTTGTTGGCACTTACCAGTATTTATCACGCGGGCGTGTATTGCTGAAAAACGAGACATGTAATGAGACAAAGCATTGACATTGTTCAATTTTTATTAACTGACTCCCCCGCGCATTGTAGGCTCTATAAATTGTGCTTCACGATCATAGATTGCCGTTATTTTAACTGAAATGAAGTGCACGGCGCACTATTTCGCCAACCTTATTGAAGCAATTGGCCAGTTTTCGGCAATGACACCTTTGGCTTTGAGGGCTTCACCAATACGATTGGCAGCATGTTCACTTCCAGCAATGCCATTCATAATTTCCAAACGCTTTATGGTATTGACGTGAAGGCCTGCCATGTCCGCCAGTTCGGTTTGTTTCAACCCTGCCATGGCCCTTGCTGCTGCAACGTGGCGACCTGATTTAAAAAATGATTGATGTGACATTGCTTGTTATCCCCTGTTCATGTTGCCACGATTGTTGCTGTGGCAACTCAATGCGCAAGCAGCGCCGCCAGCGCATTGCGGTTGGCATCTTGATTTATTTCTGCCCCATGAGTGGCCGTCAAAGCTTTTGCAATTGCCGAGCTGCTTGGGCCAAATTTGTTCATTAGCCCCCATGCCTGCCCTGCCTTGTGAGCAGCCTCGCCAACTATGCGCGGGCTTGTGAGCGGCAATGCTGCAAGGTGAGCCGGATTCCACCATGCAGATCCTGTGAGAGCAGCCGCTAGACCTTTTGCAAGTCCACCTTTGGGTGCTAGCGTTGAAAGACTTTGACCGGCGATGCTTGCTTTCAAATTTGGGGCCCCGGCTTCGGCAAGTCGATCAAGATTGTCCGCTCGATTGCCACCATTTTTAAAAGCATTGGTGAGTTGTCGAATTGTGCTGTCAGTCGTTGTATTTTGGCCAAGGCCCAACGTCTTCTCCAATTCGCGTTTGGTATTCATTGCGGTCTCATAGTCGGTCATTGCGGTGTTGTAGCTTGGGACCACTTCTGTGATTTGGTCTTTGACCGCATTTTGCATTGCTGTCACAAGCCTGCCCTGATTGGCGGCATTTGGGTCGGTGAATGAAGGCGCGAACTCGTTTAGCCTTTGTTTGAGCGCATCCAGCCCGATAGGGGTTTTCCCTTGAGGGTGTGCCTCCCATTGGCCCAGAAGGTCAGCCATGCTTTGCAGCGTTTTAAATTCCTGTGGTGTTCCCTTGGCTAGAGGTGCAAAAGACGCGGCGTTATCACCTGCGCCCACTGCTGGATCGACTAACAAGCTCCCATGCAGGTCATTCAGTTTTTGCCAAATTGGAGCGGTATTGGCTGGCTCGGCCGCGGCTTTGGTTTCCATCATGTTCGCCAGATATTGAGCGCGGCGCTGTTCTGCCAAATTGCCCATAGCATCTTTGGCGCTATCAACTACGTTTGACAACGGAACGTCGCCCCTCATGTTTGAGCGGAAAGCCTGCCCAGCATCACTACCCGTCGCGCCTGTTTTGGCCGCAAGCTGGATGGCATCAGGGGAAGCCCCTGATAGGAAACCCATTGGATAGGTTGCTACCTTACCTGCTAGTTTGCTGCCCAATGCAATCGGAGTAATTGGATTGGTTGCTTTCTGAACAATGCGCAAGGCATCGGCCATGCGTGAACTCTCTAGACCGGCGCGGCTTAGCACACCCTCACCGCCAAGTGCCAACGTGCCAACGTCCATTACAGAACCAACAGGATCGGTGATTAAGGTGTTTTTAATTTTATCAAATCCGCCATAACGAGCTTTCAAGGCCTGCCCCATCGCATCGGCCAGCGCCTGATCTTGTGCAGCAACCTGCGGGTTTTGCTTTGCCTGAATCATAGGATTTATGCGGGCAAGGTATGGATCAGTGAAACTATCAATAGTGTCGCTGGCATTGTTGGCCCAATCCGGCAATTTTGACCTGATATAACTTTGAGCATTTAGACCCGCGCCCGTTAGCATCCCGTCGTGACCATTCATTGCATCAACAGGGTGCCGGATAATGGAAGCCAATCCAACTACTGCTTTGCGGGCACTTGGTAGAACATTGCTCGGCAAGTCTGACCAATTCGCCGGAATTAAATCATCGAAAGAAATTGCTGGCTTATTTTGTTGGGATGAATTGTTTGATGGCCCCTCATTAGCTTTGGGGATTAAATCGTCAAACATACCTGCGGAACCGTTGCCCTGATTTGCCGCAAACGGATCGTGGTCAACAGGAATCAGTTTCGGCTGTGAAGGCGCAACTGCATTGAACGGGTCATGATCAACTGGCACAAGCCTTGGCGCCGGAATGCCTTTGCTCGGCTCACTGGTCTTGGCGTAGGCCAGCCGTGCAGGTAAATCAGTTTTGCCGGGTGCTGAAACGGTTACCATGTGTATTCTCCTATGCTGCAATTCTTCGCGCACTAAGCGCTGCGTTAAGTTCGGCGGTAATTAGATGTTGCGGCATGGCACAGCCCTTTCGCCCAGGCGGCGAGCCCCACGCTTCTGACCATGATTTGGTTTTGATGGCTGCACGCTGGATCAATTGCCATTGGTTGCATCGAAAGTCTTAGCGCTGGGCAATGGTGGAAATTCTTTCGCCAATGCGGCGGTCACATAGCTCACAGGGTCACCGGTGCCTGCAGCGGTGGCGGCTCGCATCATGGCGCGCAATTTTTCTTTGCCTTCGGTAGTGGGAACACGTTTCAGCCATTTGCCAATAATTGAAGGGTTGGCTTGTGAAGGTGATTGCTTCAAGAGCTCTCGACCTTCTTTCCAAATCTGAGAAGTTTCTGAAGGTGCGATAGCACCCGCGTTAGCGGATTTTTCCCCTTCTATAGGTTTTGTAATATCTGTCTTTTGTATGTGTCCTTGTTTTCCGGATACGGCAAACACGGAAGCGGCCTCCTCGTAAGTCCTTGATATTCCCGCATCCGTGTTTTCAGGAAGCGGCTCATTGAGTTCTTCAGATTTGGCAGCTTCTGGGGTGTCAAAAACGATATATTCGACGGTGCAAAATTGATTACTTTTGCTCTTTTTCGACTGGCTCTTGCGCACATAACCTGCCGACTCAAGCTGCTTTAAAATTGCATAAACACGGTCGCGTCCTATCTCAAAACGCTTCCTCAAATTTGCAACATTAACCTGCCAATCGTTGGGCTTGCTCAGCAAAAATACCAGCAAGCCAAGAGCGTCAATCGATAACTGGTTGTCGTTCGCCGTGATGTTGGGAACAACGGCAAAGCTGCCACTGTGCTTGCGTTTCATAATCATGCTGCAATCCTTCCATGAAGTTCAAAATCTGCCGGGTCGCGAACAACGTTGGCAGCCACATCACAGAACAAATCCACAGTGCCAATGGGCCCGCTTCTTTGCTTCTCAATGATAACTTCAAGCTTACCCTGCACTGCCTCCAGATCAGCTAGGCGGTCAGCCTCTGCGCCCGGCTCAGCACAACGTTTGCGCTCGAGATAATATCCCGGCCGATAGACGAACAACACCGTATCAGCATCCTGCTCAATCGAACCGGACTCACGCAAATCCGATAATTGCGGCCGCTTATCATCGCGGGATTCAACAGAGCGGTTCAATTGTGCCAACGCCAGCACAGGACAATCCAAGCGTTTCGCCATCTCAGCAAGGCGCGAAGAAATCTCGGTGTATTCTGTAACTTTGGTCTGTGCACCGGCGTGGCGCATCTTGTGCAAGTGATCGACAATTACCAGATCAAGCGTTCTGCCAGTTTGTTCAATGCGCGATTTAGCGACCATCGCGCGCGCTTCTAATTCGGCAGCAGAAAGCCCTGGCGCATCGTCAATGATAAAAGGCCATGATTTGGTTTCATTGGCTGCCGAAGCAACAAACCGCGCTTGCTGCTCATTGAGTTGCCCACGCAGGATTGCCTGATAGTGGATATTATGAGCGCCCGGCATCCAAAGACGGCAGGATGCAATGCGCGGTGTAAGCAGCGCCACAGGCATTTCGAGCGAGGCATAGAACACACCGCCACCGGCTTCTGCAACATTATAGCCAAGCTGCACGGCAAGTGCGGTCTTGCCCATCGATGGCCTGCCTCCCAAGATGATATATTCGCCACGGTGCAAGCCACCTGTCTGCCCATCAAGTGCAGAAATGCCAGTCGCAATTGCATTGCGATCCGCTTCACCGGCGCGAATGCGGGCCACGCGATCAAGCATTTGCGCAGAAGCCTCGCCTATTGTGAAGGTGGTTTTGCGTTCACTGCCACCGTCAAACAAGGCCTGCATTGCGCCAATGTGATCGGCAAGTGTTGGATGAAACGCGTCATTCACATTGACGTTCGCAGCTTTGTCAATCAGGCTTTCTGCACCGTCGATTGCCTTTCGTCTGGCTGCCAATTCTCGCAATAAATTGGCATGTGACTTCAAAGAAATTTGAGGCGCAGCGTTGCTGACAAGATTCGCAATGTAGGCTGTGCCACCAATTTCCGTTAAAGTTTGATCGGCCTCGAAATATGACTTAAGGGCCAGCGCGCCACCGAAATTACCTTTTGCATTGAGTTTTTGGATGGCCTCGAAAATACGAGAATGAATCGGCTCCGAGAAATGCTCGGCCTTGAGGCTTGAGATTAAAGGCAAGCACTGCCCGGCGCGGTCAGAGACCAACGCGCCAAGCATTGCCTGTTCGACTTCGAGATTGATGGGCAAGTTCTTCAAGCTGCACCTGCTTGGTCAGGGAATGCCGCATTGAGCATCGCCAGCACAAATTCCGGCACTGACCTGCTCTCCCAGATAGCCGCATCCGAAATGCGCTTTGCAAGGGCGTCTGGTATTTCGACTTTCAATGCACGAGGGGTTGCTGGACATGACGCAACGTTCAACGGATACAACGGCGCACGTTTGAAGGGAAGAATTGAAGCTGACTTGTTCATGCGAATTCCGCCTCCACAATCGACACAGGCGCATTCAACTTGTACCGCCCATGCGTTCCTGCATAAGGCCCAGCGTGCTTCTCATCCTCGGTGATAATCGGGAGACCTTTGCCACGGAGTTGGAAGATGTAGTCGGAGGTGCGCGGCGCAGGGCGTTCGATGCTGGTAAAGCCGTGTTGACCGACTTCAATCAACGTTGCCGCGCACCAAGCCAATCGACCTTTCAATGCCAGTTCTTGGCCAGTGTCTTCCCTGCGAATGCGCAGGTGTTTGATACGATCAATGTCGCCTGAGAAAACCTTAGTCATGACGCACCACCAATTCTTCAACCAACAGGTTTCGTGTGACGCGCCAAGATTGGATGGTTGACCGTCTCTGCGTGTGGTGCCGTTCCAATGACGAAGAAAAGAGGGGTAGCGGTTCGTAGTTGAATTTTGATGTGGATGTGATAAAAGTCATTTTGCAAGATTACCTTTGGCCCCGTGACATGCCTTCGATGGCGGGCGGGGC
>JAYUHQ010000081.1:0-2220 GCA_043766895.1 Aestuariivirga sp. | reverse complement strand
AACAATGAAGACCTTGGCAAAAAATTCAATTCGGCCATTTTCCCCGGCATCATCGGCGGCCCGTTGGAGCATGTGATTGCAGCCAAAGCGGTTGCTTTTGGTGAAGCCTTGAAACCTGCTTTCAAAAAATATGCTTCTAACGTTGTGAAAAACGCTCAAGCCTTGGCCAACACCATGATTGAAGGCGGCTGTGATATTACAACCGGCGGCACTGATACGCACTTGATGGTGGTTGATCTGCGCAAAAAGGGCATTTCCGGCAAAGCCGCTGAACAAGCTTTGGGCCGCGCCTTTATCACGTGCAACAAAAACTCTATCCCGTTTGATCCGGCTTCCTTCGTGCTCACATCGGGCATTCGTTTGGGTTCGCCTGCTGGCACAACGCGTGGGTTTGGTGAATCTGAATTCCGCCAAGTGGGCCACTTGATCACCGAGGTGCTTGATGGCCTTTCCGAAAATGGCGAAGAAGGCAACAGCAAGATTGAACAGGCAGTAAAACGCAAAGTGTTGGCGCTCACCAAACGCTTTCCGATTTATTCATAAGGTCATCAGATGCGTTGCCCCTTTTGCAGCAATGCTGATACGCAAGTGAAAGACAGCCGCGCCTCGGAAGATGGCGCGGCCATCCGAAGGCGAAGGGCATGCCCCGATTGTGGTGGCAGGTTCACCACGTTTGAGCGTGTGCAATTGCGTGAATTATCTGTCATCAAACGCAACGGCAGGCGCAACCTGTTTGATCGTGATAAGCTTGCACGCTCAGTGCAAGTGGCATTGCGCAAACGCCCCGTGGATGCTGAACGCATCGAACGCATGGTGTCAGGCATCGTGCGCCAGCTTGAAAGTTTGGGCGAAAACGAAATCAAATCTGAACAAATTGGCCAGCTGGTAATGGAGGGCCTGAAAGCCCTAGATGACGTGGCCTATGTGCGCTTTGCATCGGTTTATCGCAACTTCCGCGAAGCCAAAGATTTTGAAAATTTGCTGGGCGAATTGAACCAAGACGAAAAATAGAGCAGGCGTAAAAAAAGTTTGGAACGCCGGGTTGGGCCCAACGTTCCAAACGGTTAGTGTTTAAGCTGCAACCAACGTCTTTCCATTTTCGCTCCACAGCAAGAATGTTGAAGCAGCCAAGATCAGCGCAAGGCCAACCCAGATTTGGCCTTCGGGCCAATACATAAAGGCCAGCCCGAACACCAAAACATTGCTGATCAGTTTTAAATCATCAAACGGTTGCACAAAGGCTGCGTCTGCGGCTTCGTAGGATTTTGTCAAACACCACTGTGCAAACAAAACCAAAATACCGCCTGCAACCAGCAATTCCAGAATGGGCATCGTCGGCCATTCCAAACCAGCGGCGGCAGAAAACGCAAAATTGATTGGCGTTAACAACAGCAACAACCACACGGTGAGAGACACCGGTGATTCTTCCGCGGTGAAATATTTCGTCATCAACGAAACCGCGCCCCAGAAAAATGCGGCCACAATGGGCAACAACGAATAGGGGCTAAATGCGGTTGACCATGGCTGCAAAACAATCATGCCGCCCACAAAGGCCACAATGGCCGCCAACCAGCGGTTAGGGCCTACGGTTTCACCAAGGAAAAACTTGGCGCCCAACATCACAAAAAATGGTGATGTCATCACCAAGGCCACAACTTTCCACGTGGGTTCGCCATGGGCGAATGCCATGTTGAAGGCCTGCAAGCCCAAAACCGAAAGCACAACGCGAATAACGTGCAAAGCAGGCTTGGTGGTTTTTAAGCTGGCCAAACCTTGTTTCAATAAAAACGGCACCGAGAATAACAACGCAATGCCATATTGCCAGAACAGATCTGATTGTGATTTGAATTTTAAAATCGCCGTAATTTGAAACGACAGCGCGTTAATCACAGCAAAAGCAATGCCGGCCAGAACCATATAGATGGCTCCGGTAACAAGTTTATTTTGGGTAATCTGACTCATGTGAATTGTCCTTTCTTCAAACATGAATCAGGACGAAATGCCAAAACACCCCGCAAACGCAGAGTGGCATGAACAATTCTCTTTCATCCGGACTATACCGTCGGCCCTGGAGTTACACCAGATCTGCTGACCAAACGTTTTTCTTGCGAAAAACGTAAGCGCTCGCGGGCTATACCGCCGGTGGGGAATTTCGCCCCGCCCTGAGAGTTACTGGAACATTCCAGCGGGGTTGTCTTAATTGGCGGATCACTCTATTGC
>JAYUHQ010000080.1:0-15834 GCA_043766895.1 Aestuariivirga sp. | reverse complement strand
ATCGCTGCCGTCAACGAGGTCTTGCCATGGTCAACGTGACCAATGGTTCCAATGTTGCAATGCGGCTTGTCGCGGTTAAATTTCTCTTTGGCCATGGCTCTGTTCCATTTCTTTTCAGTTAAAACAAAAAGCAGCGAGTCATCGCTGCTGCAAATTGAGGGGGTTATTATAAAAATAATATGGGGCTGGCAAGTGCTCTTTACAAGAAGGCTAGCCCGCTAATCAAAGGCTGTTTAAGCCAAAAATGGAGCGGGTGAAGGGGATCGAACCCTCGTCTTGAGTTTGGAAAACTCTTGCTCTACCATTGAGCTACACCCGCATATTTCAAGAGCATGGCTGTTTCGAAAAAGGCTGGCAACACTTTTCGCGCCACACTTCGACTCATAACATGAAATTGGTGGGAGAGGTAGGACTCGAACCTACGAAGCCGTAAAGCAGGGGATTTACAGTCCCCCCCCTTTGCCACTCGGGACACTCTCCCCCGATTTCACAGAAAGCCTACAAAGGCGAACCCATGAAAGCGTGGCGCTGTATGCCGTTTGAAAAACTGTAAGTCAAGCGCACAAAGTTCCGTTTGATGCCACAAAGTTCACGGGCGAGCTGCTTTTGTATTTGGCAACATCGACGGGCTTGTTGACAAATATTTATCGGCTATTCGCGATTGCCGAAAACACAAATGACAGGATCATTCAATTTCAGAGCTGAGCTTCGATCGCAGCTTTGTCGATAACCGACCAAACCTGATCAATCTTATCACTTTCAAAATGATAGAATACGTTTTCTGTAAAATCTATTTTCTTGCCATAGACCGGAAGCCCAAAAAACATTCCTTTCGGAGTGCAGCGGAAACTAAGCCTGCAACCAATAATCGGCGGATCAGAAATCAACATTTGAATATTAAAATAAAGATCTGGGATTTCTTGAAAATCGTTTTCCAACATTGCGCGATAGCCGTCCAGCCCGAAATGCTTACCGTTATAGGTGATGTCGTTCTGCACATAGTTTTTCAACGTCGCCCAATCTTGCCGGTTGAGGCAACCAATATAGCTTTGGTAAATATCAGGAAGGTTCATGATTTAATGCGCTGGCGTGGCAAACACTTTCAATACTGCCATCTGCGCTTCTTTTGGCAAAAACAATGATGTATCCCCGCCCATTTTTGCAATTTGCTTCACCAGCGATGATGAGATCATCCTCGTGGCCGGAGATGCTGCCAGAAATATGGTTTCAATCTCTGGCGACAGTGCACCGTTCATCTGCGCCATTTGCACTTCGTAATCAAAATCTGTGGCATCACGAAGCCCTCGGATCATCACGTTGGCGCCTGCTTCTTTAGCGGCATTCACTGTGAGCCCATCGAAAGTTATGGCACTGATTTTCAAACCTGAATGTTCAGCGATTGGCTTGGCCACAAGCTTGATGAGATCAACGCGCTGTGAAGGCGTCAACAACGCAGATTTTGCGCCATGGGTGCCAACGCCAATAATAAGTTTATCAACAACACGGGCTGAGCGCGCCATCACATCCAAATGGCCAAAGGTTACAGGATCAAATGACCCAGCGTAGAAACCAATACGCATGTTATCTTCCTTTCAATACCATCCACGCGGCGCCAGCAACAAGGCAACTTCCGCTAAATATTTCAATCATTCGGATGCGTTTTTGCGAAAGCCAAGCCCCTGCCCGCCCAGCCATAATTGCATAAGCACTATCACTAAAAGCGGCGATGATGGCGAAGGTTGCGCCCAATATAATCGTGGATTTGGCAACGTCAGCGCCTTGGGGAATGAATGGCGGAATTAACGCACCAAACAACACCAGCATTTTGGGGTTTGACATGATCACCAACAAACCTTGCAGAAAAAAACTGCCATTGGGGCGCGCACGATCAGTTGCCACAGCCAGATCTCCTTTCGACATGAAAAGCTTAATCGCAAGCCAAACCAAATATGCCGCACCGGCATAACGCAACAGATCAAACCAAGCGCCCATCACTTGGATTGCCGCACCCAAACCCAATGCGGCAATGGCCAACCAGATCAACACTCCGACTTGGGTGCCCAAAACATTGAGCAAGCCAGCGCGTGTGCCATATTTCAGGCTGTTGGCAATTAACACTGTAACCGTGGGCCCCGGCACAATGGCCAAGGCCGTTGCGGCCAGAACAAAAGCGAAATAATTTGTCTGCATCATATGATCATACTCAATCTTTAATCGCTTTGCGAGGCTCATAGACCCAAGGCCTTTGGCCCTGCATACCCTTTGCCGTTTCCATGGTATAACGCCCACCTGAAACATAAACCGCATAAGCGCCGTTGCGCCACACGTCAAAACGATCAATGCGCAGTTTGGCTTGTTTGCAGCCATAATGCAGTGGATAGTCGGCAATGATTATTTCTGATTACGGGCAATAATCTGATGCTGCCGCCGTTCTTTCTTGGTGCAGAAAAGCCACACTCATTGGGGCCAGTGCCGTAAAACAATCACCTTCGACACAATCCCAACCAGGTTTTATTGCGGCATCGGCCATGGTGATTTCCTCGCCGTTGTGTTGCAGCCATTTGTTGCCGACAAATTTGTTTTTGGCACCATTGGCAAAAATATATTCACCATTGGCATTGAGAACGGCCACGTTTTCGGCCCTGTCTTCAACGAGAATTGTGGGGCTGGCGCTTAGTGGCACAACCATAAGCCCAATGAGAATAGCAGCAACGCCCGCAAAACGAAATTTTCCAATACCAATTGCCACGATTGTAGCGCCCAAAAATATAAGCATAATGCCAACGATGTTGGGCTGGTGGATCAACACATTTGCGCCGGGCCAACGCGCCACCCAATCAGACACCAGCATGGTGAGCCACAAACCAATCTCCATCACTTTGAGGGGAAGGTATTCCAAACCCAAGGGCATTGCCAAAGTGGCAATCAACGCCGGCGGCATGACCAACACCCCCATGATGGGCAAGGTGACACCATTGGCAACAATACTGAACGGCGAAAGCCTGCCAAAATGATAAGCCGCAGCAATGCTGGATGTGCCGCCCGCCACAAATGTGGTCAGGGTTGAGGCAACAACCACATGGGCAATTTTGCGAATGAAGTTTAGTCCGCGTGAAAGTTTTTTGATTTCAGTTGGGCCTTCACGGTGGTTCCACCATGCGAAAAATGCACCAAGCCCCATAACGGCAAGAAATGACATTTGAAAACTAGCACCCACACTCTCTTCGGGCGTTATCAACAAAATGATAATGGCAGACAGTGCTAAATTGCGCAAAGAAAAGGCCGGCCTGTCGACCAGCACGGCAAAAAACATCACGGCGATCATAATATAAGATCGTTCTGTGGCCGAGCCTGAATCGGCCAGAAGCATATAGATAAACCCCACCACCAAGGCCGCAACGGCAGCAATTTTTTTAATAGGCCAGCGTAACGCAAAAAAAGGAATCATCGCCAGAAAAGCGCGCACAGCCCAGAACACTCCCCCTGCAACCATCGACATATGTAAGCCAGAAATGGATATGATATGGGCCAACCCTGAAATTTGCAAACTGGTGTTCATTTCAGCGGGAATGGCAGCTCGTTCGCCTGATACCATGGCATCTGCCAAGTGGCCGATTGCACCGGGAATAACAGCGGTCATTCTTTGGCTGATATAACTGCGCATGCCACGGAAAACGCGGCGATATTGAAAGGCCCAAGGCACGGGGCCTTGTTCAATCGACGGTTCGCCCAACATGCGCCCCGTGGCACCGATAGATTGAAAATAAAGCATGCGGCCATAATCAAACCCACCGGGTATAACCGGGCGCGGAAGCGGTGAAAGATAGGCTTCAAATGTTACATAATCGCCGATTTGCAATTGATCGACGTTGACAGCAGCAAGCCTAACGCGGGCTGGAATTTCATCTTGTGGAATTCCAGTTGCTTCGTCCACCGCCACAACAACTTCACGCCGCCCTGACCCGCGATTATCCATATCCGCAACATAGCCACCAAGGATCGTACCAGACGTAGAGCCGCGCAACACAGGCGTGTGCACCACATCTTCTCGCAGCTTGGCCACAACAAAGCCCGTAAGCGTTACAGCGATTAAAAACGCGATGGTGCTTTTGTGGCGCAAACAGCCAAGGACAATTGCCACCAATCCATAAACGAGCGTTGCCCCTATTGAAGGCTCTTGGCCAAGTTGAAAATAGGCCCATATTCCAGCCAAAAGAAATATGGGAACCCACAGAACCAAGTTCTGCTTTTGCAACGCAAGCGATTTTTGGATCGATTCCATAAGGTGCGAAGCCGTGGGCAAACGCCAAGCTTCAGTCCAGGCTTGCCCTTTCAAGCCCTGCACAACTATGCTATCTGCCACCTAAAAGGCCATCGCGCCTCTCCCCAAAATTAACTTATAAGGAAAATGGCCCCGATGTCATCGACAGAATCTCCTGTCACCCGCTTTGCCCCCTCGCCTACTGGATTTCTCCACATCGGCGGGGCGCGCACAGCTTTGTTCAACTGGGCTTATGCCAAAGGCAACAAAGGCAAAATGTTGCTGCGCATTGAAGACACCGATCGTGAACGCTCGAGCGAGGCGGCGACCATTGCCATTCTTGAAGGCTTAACGTGGCTTGGCTTGAACTGGGACGGTGAGGCCGTTTCCCAACACAGCCGCATGGCGCGCCACGCTGAAGTGGCCCACCAACTGCTTCAATCAGGCCATGCCTATTATTGCTATTGCAGCCCAGAAGAACTGACCGTGATGCGCGAAAAGGCCGAGGCCGAAAAACGCACAATTCGCTATGACGGCACATGGCGAGACCGAGACCCCAAAGAAGCCCCTGAGGGCGTTAAGCCCGTCATTCGCTTTAAGGCGCCCCAAACTGGCGAAACCGTGATCAATGACAACGCCCAAGGCCGCGTGGTGATTCCAAACAAGGATTTGGATGATCTGATTATTCTGCGTTCAGATGGCAACCCAACATACAACTTGTCAGTGGTGGTTGATGACCACGACATGGGGGTTACACATATCATTCGGGGCGTCGACCATCTCACCAATACCGCGCGGCAAATTCAAATCTATCTGGCCGTGAGTTGGACAGTTCCGAACATGACGCATGTGCCCCTCATTCATGGGCCAGACGGGGCCAAACTTTCCAAACGCCATGGCGCATTGGGTGTAGAGGCCTATCGCGCCATGGGTTATTTGCCTGCAGCTTTGCGCAATTATCTGGCGCGGCTTGGGTGGAGCCATGGTGATGATGAAATTTTCTCAACGGAAGAATTGGTGCGCTGGTTTGATTTGGATGGCATTGGCAAATCACCCTCGCGCTTTGATTTTGCCAAATTGGAAAATTTGAACGGGCATTATATTCGCCACACGGACAACGCTGAATTGTTGAGTCATTTTATGGTTTTCTTGCCGCATGTTGAGGGCGGGCCTGAACTGTTGTCACGCATTGATGAGGCAATGAAGGCCAAACTTTTAAAGGCCATGACAGGCTTAAAAGAACGCGCCAAAACTTTGGTTGAGCTGAAAACTGCCGTTGCCTATCTTTTTGCAACCCGCCCTTTGCCGCTTGATGAAAAAGCCAAGGGCTTGCTGAACGACGAAGGCAAGGCAGCGTTGAAAGAATTACATCCACTTCTTGGAGCATCATCGGAATGGACGGCGCATGCCCTTGAAACGATCGTGAAAGCGCATGCCGAGACAACAGGCATTAAACTTGGAAAATTTGCCCAACCCTTGCGTGCCGCGTTGACGGGCACAAGCACATCGCCACCAATTTTTGATGTGTTGGAAGTGTTGGGTCGAGAGGAAAGTTTGGGCCGTCTTCACGATTGTGTGTAATTCGTCAGCAACATTGACCTTTTTGTTGCGGCGCAATAGAGTGTGAAACAATAAGGAGTGCATCATGGCTGACATTGCAAAAACGGTACCCATCACCATCGAAGGCAAAGTGTTTGACATGCCAGTGCTGCATGGCACGATTGGGCCTGATGTGATCGACATCGGCAAGCTTTATGCCCAGACTGGTGTGTTCACCTTCGACCCTAGTTTTACCTCTACAGCATCATGCAAGTCGACGATCACTTACATCGACGGCGATGCGGGTGTGTTGCTTTATCGCGGCTATCCGATTGACCAATTGGCTACCCAAGGCGATTTTATCGAGACGTGCTATTTGCTTTATTATGGCGAATTGCCCACACCCGCCCAGCGCAAAGTTTTTGAAACGGCAATCACCCGCCACACCATGGTGCACGAACAGATGGCGATGTTCTTTCGGGGCTTCCGGCGCGATGCCCACCCCATGGCTGTTATGGTTGCTGTGGTTGGTGCATTATCTGCATTCTATCACGACTCAACAGATATTGGTGACCCGCGCCAACGTGAAATTGCATCACATCGGATGATTGCAAAGCTGCCCACAATTGCAGCCATGACCTATAAATATCATATTGGCCAACCTTTCGTTTATCCCAAAAATAATTTGAGTTATGCGGCCAATTTTCTGCATATGTGTTTTGCTGTGCCTTGCGAAGACTATGTGGTGAACCCAGTTTTGGCGCGCGCCATGGACCGTATTTTTACGCTGCATGCCGATCACGAGCAAAATGCTTCGACATCCACTGTAAGGCTTGCTGGCTCGTCGGGTGCCAATCCATTTGCGTGTATTGCTGCGGGCATTGCTTGCCTTTGGGGGCCAGCCCATGGCGGGGCCAATGAGGCAGCCCTCAAAATGTTGGAAGAAATTGGCACTGTTGATAAGATCCCCGCATTCATTGAAAAAGTGAAAGATAAGTCTTCCAACATCAAGTTGATGGGGTTTGGCCACCGGGTTTATAAAAATTACGATCCCCGCGCCAAAATTTTGCAGGCTTCAGCACATGAAGTTTTTGCGGCCATGGGCGTGCAGGATGATCCATTGTTAGATGTGGCGCGCGCCCTTGAAAAAGTGGCGTTAAGCGACCCCTATTTCATCGAACGCAAACTTTATCCGAACGTCGATTTTTACTCAGGTATAATCTTGCGGGCCATGGGTTTTCCCACCAGCATGTTTACAGTGTTGTTCGCCTTGGCGCGCACTGTGGGTTGGATTTCACAGTGGAAAGAAATGATCGAAGATCCTGGCCAAAAAATTGGTCGCCCGCGCCAGCTCTATGTTGGCCCCACCACACGTGATTATGTTGCATCGGAAAAGCGGGGTTAGCCCGCTTTTTTTCCATCAATAAGCATGGCGCCAATTTCGGCTTCAGCGACCTTTTTGCCGTCGACTAAGGCTTCGGCCCAATATTTATAAACTGGCGGGCGTTTTTGCAAAAGCTTCACGTGGAAATAAACCGTGTCGCCGGGGCCAACAGGTTTTCTGAATTTTGCTTTGTCGATTGTCATAAAAAACACCAGCTTGCCGGCGTTTTCTGAATTGTGTTCCAACACCAATGCGCCCGCCGTTTGGGCCATGGCCTCAACCAACAACACACCGGGCATAACCGGCCGCGATGGAAAGTGGCCTTGAAAAAATGGCTCATTGATCGTCACATTTTTCATGGCCACGCCAGACTCTTCGCCATTTAATTCTGTCATTTTGTCGATCAGCAAAAATGGATAGCGATGCGGCAAAAGCTGCATGATGCGGTTGATGTCGAGAGTCTTTTTTGGCGCTGCAACTTCAGTCATCGTCGTCCTCAAAAAAAATGGCACCCAGTTGATCTGGATGCCATTGCTATAGATTGAAGTTCGCTTGCGGTCTAGAAGCGCGTGCCGATCGAGAAACGCCAATTTTGCGTTACATCGTAATTGGCTTTGATAAGCGGGATGGAATAATCCAAGCGCAACGGGCCAAACGGCGATTGCCACACAATGCCTGCACCCACAGAGAGGCGGAAGTCGGCTGTGTCGAAGACAGAGCAGCCCGGTGCGCCCGCACCGCAACCAGTGCCACCCAACACTGGAACTGCGCCTGAATTAAACACAGTACCGAAATCTGTGAACACAGCGCCCGAGATGCCCAAGGCTTCAGGCAGGCCCAGCGGGAAGTTGGCTTCCACTGTGCCAATGGCATAGTCTTGTGCGCCAATGGAGTCAGTCGCACCACCACCAGCATTATTAACTTGATGCGGGCCAACCCCAGCCGACGCAAAGCCGCGGAATGAATCAGAGCCTTTGAAGAATTTATCTTGCAGGTTAACAGCGTTGCCCAAAGGCTGAATATGCCCAGCCATGCCTTGCAGCTTAATCACAACCTGATCATCCAACAATGGAATGAAATACCACGCCTTGGCTTCAACCTTGGCATATTGCGCGTCACTCAAACCCGCCAATTCAGTTTGCAACTGGGCACGAAGGCCAGTTGTTGGCAGGCTTGGATTATCTAAATCATCATAGGTATAGCCCACCGACAAGGCGTTTTTCCAGCTCACACCTTGTTGGGCAATAACAGCAGGTGAAGCAATTGCAGGATTAATGCCGCTGATGTTGCGATAAGACGAAAGAACCTTGAAGTTCATTGATTGATATTCATCAAGCGCAAAACCGGTGCGCAATGCGCCACCATATTGCGTGCTGGTGTAAGATGACGAGATCGAGTTGTCTGTGGCGTTGGCAAAAATATCAAAGCCAGCAGACAAGTTTGTATCCATGAAATATGGGTTGGTGAAGCTGTAATCCACCGACTGCTTCTTGAAGCTTAAGCTGGTGGACAGGCTTTGTTGATACCCCATGCCGAACATGTTGCGTTCAGAATATTGCACTGAACCCACAATCGCTTCAACCGATGAATAACCGATTGAGAATGTGAGAGAGCCAGTTGATTTTTCAGAAACGTCAACCACCAAAACAATTTTGTCTGGGGCTGAGCCTGGTTGTTCTTTGAAGTCAATTTTCTCAAAATAGTCGAGTGCTGTTAAACGGCGGCGGGCGCGTTCAACCAATGTGCGGTTAAAAGCATCGCCTTCATAAAGGCGCAACTCACGGCGGATCACTTCATCGCGCGTGCGGGCATTGCCAACAATATCAATCCGCTCAACATAGGCGCGTGTGCCTTCAGAGATTGAATAGGTGATGTTTACAGTTTTAGTATCTGCGTTACGATCAACTTTGGGGTCAACCTTGGCAAACACAAAACCTTGGTTGCTGGCTTCAAGTGTTAAATTTTCAACTGATTTATCAACTTTTGAAGCATCAAAAATATCGCCCACTCCGGTTTTAACAACCTTGCGCAAACTGTTGGCATCCAAATTGATGGCACCCACGTTCACGGCCACATCAGCAATTGAATAGCGCGGCCCTTCGTCGATGTTAAAGTTCAACACGAATGAGCTGGCGCCATCTTTCAAATGTGCTTCAGCTGAAGTTACCTGAACGTCAGCAAAACCATTCTTCAAATAATAACGACGGATCAGTTCCTTGTCATATTCCAAACGATCAGGATCATAGGTGTCGTTACGCAAGAACGGGTTCCACCAGGTTTTCTGTTTGGTAACAATTGCGCTGCGCAATTTGTCAGCGCTGATTGAACGGTTGCCCGTAAAATTAATGTCAGTAACTTCGGTTTTGCCATTTTCTGAAATTTCAAATGCCAAATTCACCCGGTTGTCAGGCAAACGGATCAACTTCGGATCCACCTTTACATTGTAGAAGCCCTTGGATTGATACAGCGCCAAAATGCGGCGCGTGTCGCTTTGCACACGTGACTTTGTGAAAATGTTGCTTTCGCGAACTTCAACTTCCTTTTTCAAGGTGTCGTCGTCAATTTCGCTGTTGCCTTCAAAGTTCACGGTGTTGATCATCGGGTTTTCAACAACTTGAATGACGATTGAACCACCGCGGCGCATAATTTTCACATCTGAAAACAGGCCGGTTTGAAAAAGCGTTTTGATTGAAGCGTCGATCTTTTCAGAGCTCACTGCCTCATTGGGGCCGAACTGAAGATATGACAAAATGGTTTCGCGCTCAACGCGCTGGGCACCTTCAATGATAACATTGTTGGTTGCTGCCGTTGCCGAAACGGACAAGACCATAAAACCAGCCGACAAAGGCAAGCTAAAACTTAACACCGCGACGAGGAGCCCAACTAGGCTAAATTTTATACGCATCAGATTGTCACTCTTAAACTCAACGAGCCGTCCTCGAACAGTTACATTACTCAGTCGCGTTTTAACCATTTTTGTTTCGAATGCAAATGAAACATCCGATGGAATTATGCCGTGCTAGAACCTTGAAAACAAATCATTCTTTGACACAAAAATAACAAGCATCAGAATGGCCGAAAGACCAATTCTGAAGCTCCACTCTTGCGTCTGCTGGCTTACCGGTTTGCCCATAATTCCTTCGATGATAAAAAACACCAAGTGGCCACCATCCAACATTGGGATTGGGAATAGGTTAACAAGACCGATGGAAACACTGATATAGCCAATAAAAAAGATGAATGTGGCAAGCCCCATCGACGCGGTTGTTCCGGCCATTTTGGCTATTCCGATGGGCCCGTGCATTTGATCGGCACTTTCAAGGCCTAAAAACATCTTGCCCAGATATCGAATGGTGGTCGATGTAATAAACCATGTGCGGTTTACACCAATGCTAAGGCCTTCAAATACAGTCGATTTTACAGCTTGGGCGTTGGACGAATCTGATGAAATGCCAATCAAGCTGCGCTTCATCTTGCCATTGATTTCATCGTCAACAATTTGGGTTTTTGGCGTTAAACTCACATCAAACGTTTTGCCATCCCGTTCAATTGTCAGCAAAACCGGAGTTTCGCCCTGAAGCACCATGGCTTCCGTGATGTCGGAAAAGCTTGCAATGGATTTGCCATCAATTTTGCGAATAAGGTCGCCCACATGAAGACCCGCTGCACTTGCAGCGCTGTTTTCCTTAACGCCACCCACTTTTGCGGGAATAACATATTCACCCACAAAAATGGCCATGCCCGCGAAAATAACGATTGATAGAATAAAATTCGAAACGGGCCCTGCCAAAACAATCAAGAAACGCTTCCACAATGCTGCACCCTGCAACGATGTAGGCGACGGTGAATGCACCGCCGAAGGCAGGCTTGCGGCATTTGCATCACCTTCAAACTTTACATAGCCACCCAATGGCAACATGCAAATTTTCCAGCGGGTTCCGTGCTTGTCATTAAAGCCAAAAATTTCGCGGCCAAAGCCAATGGAAAAGGCTTCAATATTTACCCCGCACCAGCGACCAACAATGAAGTGGCCGAACTCGTGGATAAACACGATCACCACAATCATAACCAGAAGGGCTAAGATTGAGAAGCCAAAATAGGCTGGCGAAAAATTGGTAATAAACTGCATCTAATCTACCCCGCAACGCGCAATCAACTCGATTTGAGATGATCCATTTACCGAATCTTAACCACAAAGCACGGGCATTGCGTCAACAATCGGGCAAGATGGTTACCAACGCAAAAGTGCCTCTGCGGGTTGGCCTGCCCGGTGGGCAAAGCCAATGATGGTTGCAACCAAAACAACAGCCAAAAGACCATCCACCCGGTCTAAAACGCCGCCATGGCCGGGGATAAAATTGCCTGAGTCTTTAACGCCATAGCGGCGTTTCATGGCGCTTTCGCAAATATCGCCCGCCTGCTCTATCAGCGCCAGAAAGCCCGCCAAAATGGCAAGGTTAATGGCATTGAACCCTAAAAACCACGCATAGATTACCGAAATAAATGCCGCGCCGAATATGGCGCCGCCTAACCCTGCCCAGGTTTTTTTGGGCGAAAGCAACGGCGCAAGCTTTGGCCCGCCGATCATGCGGCCCGCGAAATAGGCAGCAATATCTGCCGCCCAGACGATGAGAAAACACCACAAAACTGCCCACACACCCAAGGCGCCATCATTGCGCAACAAAGTAAATGCGATCATGGGCAGGCCGACATAAAACACGCCCAGCAACGACCAAATGGAACCTGTGCCGGCATTTTTCAACCATGCCAAAACCGACAATAGCCAAATGACCAGAATAACAGCGCAAGCCGCGTCTAGCCCTTGGGCTTGGGTAACAAACACGCCTGAAAGGCCGGCCAAAGCCAAAAGACCAAAAAGTCTGGAACTGCCGCCATGAACAATAGTGGCCCATTCTTGGGCAATCAGCACGGCCAGAACCGCAATCAACATTTGAAACCAAATGCCGCCCTGCCACACCGCATAAAGCACGATCGGCATCAATACGATTGCAGAGACAGACCGCAAGCCCAAATCAGCCCACTTTGCGGTGGCGGGTGTTGTCATGCAGATTTTACTTTGAGACCGCCAAATCGACGTTCACGCGATTGATAGGTTGCCACAGCTTTTTCGAACATGGGCGCATCAAAATCTGGCCAATATTGGCGCAAAAATACAAATTCAGCATAGGCACATTGCCAAAGCAGAAAATTCGAAATGCGTTCTTCGCCACCCGTGCGGATGAGAAGATCAACGGGTGGCATGGGCGCTGTTTCAAGATTGGCTTCAATATGGGCCAAGGTTATTTCATGGGGAGCCAAACGGCCAGCGGCCACATCATGGGCCAATTTTTGCGTGGCACGCAGAATTTCTTGTTGGCTGCCATAGTTAAAGGCCACAACGAGAGTGAGCTGCGTGTTGGCTTCGGTTAATTTTTCAGCGTCAACCAGCATCCGCACCAAGCTTGGCTCTAAATCTTCACGCGCGCCAATCACCCGAATGCGCACGCCCTTGCTATGAAGATCAGCCACATCTTGGCGGATAAAGCGCTTCAGCAAACTGAGCAAAAACGCCACCTCTGCCCGCGGCCTTGACCAATTTTCTGTGCTGAACGAATAGATTGTCAGGCATTCCACTTCAAGGTTTTGCGCGCAGGTTACGGCGCGGCGCAACGCGTCTATGCCAGCTTTGTGGCCTGCCGAACGTGGTAAGCCCCGCTCAGCGGCCCAGCGACCATTGCCATCCATGATGATGGCAACGTGGCGTGGAATGTGGTTTTGGCTGCTCACAATTCGATCTCAAACCTGCATAATTTCAGCTTCTTTGGTTTTCAATGTGGCGTCGATATCTTTGATGGTGGCATCTGTCATTTTCTGAACTTCATCGGCCTTGGTTTTTTCATCATCTTCACCAATCAACTTGGCTTTTTCCAAAGCTTTTAATTGATCCATGCCATCGCGGCGCACGTTGCGCACCGCAACGCGGGCCTTTTCAGCATAGGTGTGGGCTACTTTGGCCAATTCCTTGCGTCGATCTTGGGTAAGATCTGGCATGCGCAGGCGAATAATCTGGCCTTCCGTTTGCGGGTTCAAGCCCAAGTTTGATGCCATGATGGCTTTTTCTATGGCAATCACCAAACCGCGATCCCACACATTCACTTGCAACATCCGTGGTTCTGGCACGGTGACAGAAGCGGCCTGCACAATAGGAATTTTAGAGCCATAAGCATCCACCATAACCGGGTCGAGCAAACTTGCTGAGGCACGCCCCGTGCGCAAGCCACCAAAATCATGTTTCAATGAATCGATTGCACCTTGCATTCGGCGTTTAATATCTGCAGCGTTGAAGGGCACGGGAGCGGCCATGATCTATTCCTTTGTTACAAGTGTGAACTGGCCTGAACCTTGCCAAACATTGCTGACATTTCCGGCCTCACGAATGGAGAATACAACTACCGGAATGTTGTTATCTCGCGCAAGTGCGATTGCGGCCGGATCCATAATCCGCAAGTCTTTGGCCAGGATGTCGTTGAAGGTGACATGATCATAACGCTTGGCATTTGGATCTGTTTTCGGATCTGCTGAATATACGCCATCCACGCTTGTCCCTTTGAACAGCGCATCGCATTTCAGTTCGGCTGCGCGCAAAGCGGCGCCCGTATCTGTGGTGAAAAATGGCAGGCCTGTGCCTGCTGCACAAATGACCACGCGGCCAGATTGTAGATGGTGCACACCACGCGCAGCGGCATAGGTTTCGCACACTGTAGGCATAGCAATGGCTGATAGCATGCGGGCATCTGCGCCCTTGGAATTGAGAACACCTTGCATGGCCAGGGCGTTCATCACCGTTGCCATAATGCCCATATGATCGGCTGAAACACGGTCCATGCCCTTGGCTGCGCCGGCCAAACCTCGAAAAATATTGCCGCCGCCAATCACCAATGCCACTTCGGCACCCTGATTTTTGAGCGCCAACACTTCATCTGCCACCCGACCCACCGTTGCCAGATCAATGCCAAAACCTTGGGCACCCATCAATACTTCGCCTGAAATCTTCAATAGAATGCGTTTGTATTTGATTTTGTTTGCCATTTTGCCATCGCGTGTTGGGACGCTGGTGATAAGAATCACCAATGTCGATTTTGTCAGTGATACGTCATTCTGCACCTTCACGAAATGGACAGCGCATAAAAAAGGGGCAGACCAAGCTGCCCCTCTTCAATTCTTCAGTTTGGCTTATGCCGAAACTTCATCATCATCTTCAACCAGCTTTTTCAATTCGTCGCGGGTTACGTGTTTGTCTGTTACTTTGGCTTTGCCAATAATCACATCAACTACCTTTTGTTCAAAGATAGGCCCACGCAATTCCATCAAAGCATTGCTGTTCTTACGATAGAAATCGAACACTTGCTTTTCTTGGCCGGGGAATTGGCGCGCACGCGAAATCAACGCAGATTGCAATTCCTGATCGGTGATGGTGATTGCTTCTTTTTCACCGATGGTGCCCAATACCAAGCCCAACCGTACACGGCGTTCAGCAATCTTGTGATATTCTTCACGGGCTTTTTCTTCGGTGGTGTTCTCATCCGCGAAAGACTTTGAAGCCTTGGTCATTTCATTTGAAAGTGCAGACCAAATGGTTTGAAATTCAGCTTCAACCAATTTTTCAGGCAAGGGGAAGGAATATTGCTTATCCATTGCGTCTAAAACATCGCGCTTCATTTTCATCGCGGTCATTTGGCCAAATTCGCGTTCCAAGCCAGTTTTGACCATATCCTTCAGCTTCGACAAATCTTCAAAGCCAATGCGCTTGGCAAAGTCTTCGTCAATTTTTGATTCTGCAGGTGCTTCAATGCCATTCACCTTCACAGCAAATTCAGCGGCTTTGCCGGCCAAGTTGGCGGCACCATACTCTGCCGGGAATGTAACTTTAACTGTCACTTGATCGCCGGGTTTTGTGCCAATCAACTGCTCTTCAAATCCGGGGATGAATTGGTTGGAGCCAATTTCCAAGGGAATGTCGTCGCCCTTGCCGCCATCAAATTCAACGCCATCGATTGAACCGACGAAGTTGATGTTCACGCGATCGCCTTTTTCAGCTTTTTCGCCTTCTTTTTTGGCCTCAAAACCCTTGTATTGGTTGCCAAGGTTGGCCAAGGCTTCATCCATATGCTCATCAGCCGCGGCCACGATATGCTTGTGCAACTCGATGCCCGAAAAATCTTGCACTTCAAAATCAGGCACGATTTCGGAAGTAACTGTAAACGAAAGGTCAGCCTTTCCGGCCACAACATCGTTCACTTCTTTTTCGTCTTCAGGAAGTTTTACTTCGGGTTGGTAAGCTGGCTTCAAGTTTCGATCAGCAAACACTTGGCGGGCATGATTATCAACAGTTGTCTGAATCACTTCTGCCATGGCAGATTTGCCATAAAGGTTTTTAACATGGGCCACTGGCACTTTGCCGGGGCGGAAACCCTTGATTTGGGCTTTGCCGGCGATGTCTTTCAACTTGGCATCAAGCTCCTTGTTAAGCTCAGCGGCATTCACAACAACCTTGAATTCGCGCTTCAGGCCAGAGTTTACAGTTTCCGTAACTTGCATGTCTTTTCTCTCACTTCACGTTATGCCAGCTTAAAGCCAGGGTTTGGTGCGG
>JAYUHQ010000079.1:0-5983 GCA_043766895.1 Aestuariivirga sp. | reverse complement strand
GACGCGCAATTGGCGGCTGACGTTTAGAGTGGACGAGAACGGCGGCATCGTCGATCTCGATTTGGAGGATTATCACTGATGGCAATCAAACTTTCCCCTGTCTTTGCGGTTCATCCAGGCCCGTGGCTGCGCGAGGAAATTGTAGAGCCGCGCGGATTGACTGTTGCGAAACTTGCGGAACACTTTGGTGTTTCGCGCCAAGCCATGAGCAAATTGCTGAACGGGCGCGTTGGGCTTTCGGCAGATATGGCCATTCGCTTTGAAAAGGCCTTTGGCTTGAGGGCGGAGACTTTGTGCCGAATGCAAACGGCTTATGATCTCTCCTTCGCGCGAAAAGGTGAAAAGAAAATTCTGGTAAAAGCGTTCAAACGCGCAGCTTAGAAATTTCGGTTTCTCTTTCCCTCTTTGTGGGTAGGGAGAATGAGGTTTTGACAATTCAAACGCGCCGCCCCCTCGCCACTTGCTCATTGCCATGCTATTGCAGCGCAACAATTTAGGAAATCTGCCCATGTCCAAAACCACCCGCACTGAAATTGATAGCTTTGGCCCTATTGAGGTGGATGCCTCGCGCTATTGGGGTGCGCAGGCGCAGCGCAGTTTGCAGAATTTTAAAATCGGTTGGGAAAAACAGCCGGCATCCATCATTCGCGCTTTAGGCATTATCAAACGCGCAAGCGCTGAAACCAATATGAAGCTTTCAGGCTTGGACAAAAACCTTGCGGCGGCCATCATCAATGCGGCCCAAGAGGTTGTTGAAGGCAAATTGAATGAACATTTTCCGCTGGCCGTGTGGCAAACGGGTTCGGGCACACAATCCAACATGAATGCCAATGAGGTGATTTCAAATCGCGCCATTGAAATGTTGGGCGGTGTCATGGGTTCCAAAAAACCGGTTCACCCCAATGATCATGTGAACATGTCACAATCATCCAACGACACTTATCCCACTGCCATGCACATTGCTTGCGCCGAAGAAATTCATCATCGGCTGCTTCCAGCCCTGCAACACCTTCGCAATGCCTTGAACGACAAGGCGCACCAATTTGCCAAGATCATCAAGATTGGCCGCACGCATACGCAAGATGCAACACCTGTCACCCTTGGCCAAGAATTTTCAGGTTACACCCAGCAAGTTGAAAACGGCATTGCCCGCATTGAGCAAACCTTGCCCATGTTGATGCAATTGGCCCAAGGCGGAACGGCGGTGGGCACCGGCCTTAACGCGCCCAAGGGATTTGCCGAAATGGTGGCGCAACATATCGCCAATATCACCCGCCTGCCCTTCACAACCGCCCCCAACAAATTTGAAGCGCTGGCAGCACATGATGCCATGGTGATGGCCCATGGCGCGATGAATACCGTGGCCGCATCGCTGTTCAAAATCGCCAACGATATTCGCTTTTTGGGCTCTGGCCCGCGTTCGGGTTTGGGTGAATTGAACCTGCCAGAAAATGAGCCGGGCTCTTCGATCATGCCAGGCAAGGTGAACCCCACGCAATGTGAGGCCTTAACGCAAGTTTGCGTGCAAGTGTTCGGCAACAATGCCGCGATTACTTTTGCTGGCGCATCGGGCCATTTTGAGTTGAATGTTTATAACCCGCTGATGGCCTATAACTTCCTGCAATCTGTGCAATTGTTGGCCGATGCAACAATGAGTTTCACTGATCATTGTGTGGCCGGCATTGAAGCGCGCGAAGACAATATCAAAGCCGCACTCAACCGTTCACTCATGTTGGTCACAGCCCTTGCCCCAAAATATGGCTATGACCGCGCGGCAAAAATCGCCAAAACTGCCCATAAAAATGGAACCACATTGCGCGAAGAAGCCGTGGCCGATGGCATTAAGGCAGAAGATTTTGACGCCATTGTGCGCCCTGAAAATATGCTGGGCCCAACGTAATGGCAGTGCTAGTTAATTTGCGCACGGTGCGCAAAAATAAACAGCGCGTGGAAGATGAAAAACACGCCGATGAAAATCGCATCAAATTTGGCCGCACCAAAGCCGAGAAAAAAATGTCTGCCGCACTCAATGTGCTGAACGAAAAAAAGCTAGATGGCAACAAGCGTGAAAGCTGATCTGAAACGATCGCTCACGATCGCGGGCCATCGCACATCGCTTTCTTTAGAGCCTGAATTTTGGGCGGAATTGAAATCTGCTGCCCTTGCCGAAAATAAATCTCTGGCTACATTAGTGGGCGAAATTGATGACAGTCGAGGGCAAAGAAATCTTTCAAGCGCAATTAGGGTTTGGATTTTAAAAAGGCTGAAATAGCCAGCGCTGTTGCTATTTCACCATCATCAAAAGTCGCTTCTTATCTTCTTTCACCATTGCTTCACCGGCAACAATGGCGGCATCAACTGCCGCCTTATACCGCGCAGAATCCAGCGCACGTTGCGCCGCAAAAACCTTTTGTTCTTTTAAACGTTGGCGAAGTTCTAAGCGTTGGGCTTGAAAAGCTTCAAATTTTTCTCGATCAGTCTGGGCCTGTGCTGCTTGGTCGGCCACCAGTTTTTCCTGTTCTTTTTGCACTTGGTCAAGTGCTGCCATATCTTTTGCAATCAGCGCGGTGCCCAGCTTGGCCGACAATGCGGCAACATCGCTATGCGCCTTCAAAGCCCCGGGCACACCTTCATAAACAATGCGCATTGCCGGCAAATCAGTTTGGGTTTTTGATTTTAAAGTCACCGTTGTAAGAAAATTGGGATTGATCAAATCCACATGCGGCTCAAGTTGTATTTCGGTTTCAGGCGTTACAATTTGCAAAGGCTCAAATTTAAGGGCGCCATCTTTAGCTTCAAACACAAACTTTTGATTGCCCAGCGATACACCGCTGCCCGAGAAAAGATTGGCAAATTCAGTTTGGATATCTTCTGCGCGGTTCAAAGATTTCAGATTGGAAAAAAATCGATCGGGCGAAATATCATTCATCACCAAGGCCGCACTATCAGCGCTGCCTTGGCCCACCAAGCCGGCAATCAGGCCTTGCACACTGCGCGATTCTGAACTGAACTTTCCATCAATCATACTTGTTCCCATCAGTGCGGGTTTGCCATCTGCCTTTGTCATTAAAGCTGCAATATCAAAAGGATAATGGGCGTTGGCTTGCAAAGCAAAACCAATTCCTTTTTGCACAAGCGTACCATCAAGAAGCATTGTTTCATTGGCGTTGTTCAGTGCGCTCAATTTAAATGATTTGCCCGCCTCATTGGCCTGCAAGAAAACCAAAGGATTCTTCAACTGCTGGCCCAACGGATCAACCAGCAACAATGGCGTAAGATCAACGGAACCCAAGACGCCAAGCGGCCACGTGGTTTGCAAAACATTTGCATCTTGCCCCATCGCCAAAGCCAAAATATCAAGAAGACGAAAAGTGCCGCCGCCAATATGCAGTGTTAAGTGGCCGCTGGCATCAATGTCTCCCTTGCCAACCAACGTTTGATCACCGTAGTCAACGCGCAATGCTGAAATATTCAATCCATCTTTTTTGGGCACTGTGTCTAATTTCAGGGAAAGCGGCCCCCCCGCTGAATTTAAAAGCGGCAATGCCAATGCCTTCGTCACAGAATTTGCGTCATCTGCCACCAGATTAAATGTTCCAGCAAACCCAAGTCGGTTGGGTTGGGGCATGTAAGTTCCAGAAAATCCGATTGATGTGCCAAATCCTTCAAAATCCATGGCAGACTTGAAACCCTGTTTGCTGTTGCCATCTGCAGTGATGGAAAGTGAACCTTCACCAACATCGCGGCCCGGCACATCAACGCCAAGCAAGCGCGCCACATCATGGGCATCAGCGCTTGTAACGGTGCCTGATAATCCCATTGTCGCATCACCACCCTTTGCAAGATCTTTGGCTGTGCCAGAACTGACAACGTGAAACGGGCCGCTGTCTCCGGTTAAACTGAAATTCAAAAGCGGTTCAGTGGTGCCGGGCTTGATGTTAAAATCGGCCTTCATGTCGGTTTTTCCTAAACGAACGGCCCAGCGTGGATCAGCCCCCTTCGGCATCAACCCAAACAGCCGCAACAACCCTTGGGGGCGTTCGGCGCCCACAACAAATTTCACTTCGCCCGAAGGCCCATCTGGCCCCATCAATACCAAACCATTGCCCGCAACTTCAGCACCCTCGACAGAACCAATTGAAAATTTCTTGACTTCAAAGCCCGAAATGCTTGACGCATAATTCAGCCCAACTCTGTCTGCGGTTACGCCGTTCAACATCAGCTTATCAAAATCAAACTGTAACCGCTTTTCAAAACCATTGTCATTGCTCAAACCATTGAGAAAACTGTCGCTGGATAAAAACCCCACCAAGCTTCCTGAAACATAGGAACCAAGATCAAATTGCTTGGCAGAAAGTTTGAGATCAATCGCCGGAATTTTGCCAAGCGCCACAGCAAGTTCTGCCTTGCCTGGCAAACCATCCAATTCATAGTCGAGATTTTGAAAGCCAAAGCGTTTGCCGCCCCAGTTCACATCAGTTTGGGCCTTCAAGCGTCCACGTGAACCGGTCCAAATTTGGTCAACAACCTGTTTTCCTTCGGGCCACAGCCATTGCGTAAACCCGCGTGTGTCATTGCTTTCGAAGGCCAATGTTCCGCCAAGATCCGCCGCGCCATCACCGGGGAATATGATGCCGTTAAATTTCATGCGCGATCGGCCCGGCAAGTCAGCACTAAAATCTGTCACGCGAATGGCGCTTCGTGCTGCTGATGCTTTTAGCGCAACGTTTTCAAGTTTCTCGCCCCCAACAGTCAGCGAGGCCGCATCTAATGTCCCCGTCAAATCTAAACTTGTGGGCGCTTGGTTCATCATGGTGTTAAGCAATGCCATAATGCCGCCTGCCCGCCACACCCGCATTGACGATGCACCCGCTAAACTATCAACATCAATATGCGGTGCTGAAAGATGAACATCAACTTTGGTGCCCTGTGAAATATCAAGAACAGCGCTGCCTTCAATCAACGTGCCACTGTCTTTTACATCAGCGGGAACAATGTGAATGGCATCAAGTTTAATTTCATCCACACCAACATTCACTTTTGATTGATAAGTCAGCGGCTTGAAACTGCCGTCCAAACTTGTGCGGCCGTCATCGGTCACAACGGGTGACAGCATGGCATTTCCGCTTAGCTGCCCATTTTGCAAATCGCCGTCAAAGTTAAGCGCGGGAAATGCTCCGTCTTTGGGTGAAATTTTCAATCCAAATTTTAACGGCGCACCAACCTTCCACGCTGTGCTTGACCATGAAAGATCAAGCGGCGTTTCCCCATCTTTTGCAGTGGCGATTATCCGCCAAGGGCCTTCCATCGCGGTGGCCGAGGCAACGCCATTAAAGTTTTGCAGGCTGCGCGCAAATCCGTGTTTTTGATCAACAAAATTCAACACACCCTCTGCAATATTAATTTTCTCAAGCAGCACATTGTTCAGCAATCCGGTTTTGGCCAAGGTTTGGTCTGGCACAAAATGCCAATTGCCTTGGCCCATTTTATCCAAGGACAAGTTCAAAACAGGCTTTTGAATATCAATGCTTTCAACCAGAATTTGTCCGCTAAACAATCCGGCCAAAGCCAAATGCACAGTAATCTTGCCCGCTTGTAACATTGCAGGGCCTTTCAAATCCGGTGGGCTGGCAATGCTCACATCTTCGGCTTCAAGCCGTGGCCACGGAAAAAGCCGCACAGAAATTGGGCCATTAATTGCAACCTGACGGCCAGAAATTTTGTGCCCATAGGATTCGAGATTATCGCGATAAGAGTTCCAATCCACCACAATCGGCGCAACCAAAGCACCGCCCACCAAAAGTACAAGTAAGAGGCCAAGATAAAACACTGGTGATTTGAGTATGCTCATGGCCCGGCATTTTTCCCGGGGTTCATAATGTTATTGGGGTCTAGCGCCAGCTTTATGGCCAGCATCGTATCAACCGCATCCCCGTGTTCCATGCGCAAATAATCTCGCTTGCCGCTGCCGATGCCGTGTTCT
>JAYUHQ010000078.1:0-2240 GCA_043766895.1 Aestuariivirga sp. | reverse complement strand
TGAATGTGTTTTCAACATCGGCTGTGTGTTCCCAATAGTCGTTCATGGTGGTGCGCTCATAGCGCGGCGTGATCACCACACACTCATGCTCGGCCTGTTCTTCTGGCATTCCCCAAATGGCTGCAATACATTGCTCGGTGAGGGTTTCGGCGCTGGTGCCATCATAGCTGGTTCCCGAATGGGTGATAGCCAAAACGAGTGGATATGATTTTTTCTCTCCACCTTTTGCCAAAAATGACTTGGGCAGATAGATGCTGTATTCCAACCACGCCGAGCGCGCATCATCCCACCACCAATGGCTCTGCTCCCAATCATCAACACCCCGAATGGCAACATTGTTACCGCGATGTCCGGCGTTGTCTAAAACCTCTAGGTTTGCACGATAGGTTTTTCCGTCGCGTGTTTTGACATCTTTGGCTTGCACGACGGAAACCATATCACGGTCAGTGGTTGGAATGCTCAAATCAGCGTCGTGGGCAAATTCGGCAATCACATACTTTCCGGCAATACTCTTTCGACCACTCTTCAGAGCAGGCTCAACATTGGTATAGATCGCGATAACATCCCGCGATTTTGCTTCTGCGTTTGTTGCGTTTTTATCAGGCCCCTGAGGCATGCCCGGAAAATATCCGTCTGCAGCGGGAAAAACCTTGGTCGTGTAGCTATCAAGGCTCAGGCTGGATGGGTCAATCTCCAAATCATATTCAATAGCAATTCCGTAAACCTTCTCGCCGCCGCCTGTCACTTCGCAAACGGCCGTGATGCTTTGAATGCCGGAGCCTTTCTTCTGTTCCTCACCGGGCCCACCAGGCCCGCCTTTAACAGCCGCCAGAAAACTGGTTGCGTTATCTGCAGATGCATCTTGAACACCCAGCGTGCCAACCGCAGTGGCACCAGCCACAGCCGCGCCGAAACGCATGAGGTTTCGTCTTGAAAAATTAATCATAGTTTTATCCTGATAAAATTTTGAAGTTATTCAGCTGCGACAAGGGTTGCGTTGCGAGCCTGATTGCCGTTTTGAAAAACATAAAAGAACAAAATCAACCCGATGAAGATTGCACCATCAACGAGCGTGGCACCATAGAGCCCAAGCGAGGTTTTTGAGATATAATCACCCATAGCAGTGCCTGCGGTGCGAATGAGGGCCAACATTGTCCAGTATTGATAGGGCTTGGCCAGTTCGACGAAGGAATAGCGGCGCAACATGGCCACTATGCCCGATCCAAAAATGAGCGTGGCAATCACATGGCCTTTGGTCATCCAATCGAAAGAGAAAGCTTGCGCCGTCCAGCCTGCAAGATGTGAAATATAATAAGCGCCAAAGCCAAGGCCTGCTGATGAAATGTCGCCAGCCAACGTTCCAACAATGCCAGCCAGTGCCATTACAAGCCAATAGAAATTATCAACACGCGGCGTTGTTGGATCGCCAGGGTTTGCATCAACTTTGCTTTTATAAATGCGAACCGCGCAGTAAAAGCCAACGAACAATGCAACAACAGCACCAATCCCATAAATTCCGATGTCATGCGTTGCATCAGCAATATTTGTGGCACCTGTGCGGATAACTATGATTGCCGCCCAAAAATACAATACGCTGGCCCAAATGCTGATTTTTTCAAGAAGGAAAATTGCAGCAATTGCCACCAACAGATATGGCAAGCCCGCGACATGGCCAAGGTGAAGATAGTCTGATAAAAAATCACCCGTATTTGTGCCGAAAATACTGGCCGCCCCAAGTGCTAACCAATAACGTGAATTCAATTTAGGTAACGCCCGCATTTTTAGTCCCTTGTTGTTTTTTACCAAGAGGAGACGCGGGCGCTTATCCAATCCGTCGCCGAAGTTCTAATAAACTAATGCTTCACATCCAGTTTTTTGCCTTTGGGCTGTTTAATTTCTTTCAACAATTGGCCGAACCATTTTTCATTTGTATCAAAATTTTTGCCGCCTTTAATGCGTGGAAATTCGATGGCGCGCAGGGGTGCTCCGCGTTTTTCTTCATCATTGCCAATCACACCAGAAACGCCTTTCAGGCCACTTTTCACTGCCTCAACCACCATCTTTTTAATCAAGGCCAAATCTTCTTTGTTGGCTTTTGATGATCGCGCAAAATATCCGGATTTTTGCACCAAGGTTTTTTCAGCCCCCACCAATTCAGCAAAGCGTTTGGCAAACCACTGGCCTGGATTAATCAAATCAATTTTCACATGGCCAAAGGCATCACGCGCGGGCTCTTCGCC
>JAYUHQ010000077.1:0-2240 GCA_043766895.1 Aestuariivirga sp. | reverse complement strand
GGCGGCATGTTTGTGATGGTGGATGTGCGCAAAACCGGCCTGTCGGGCGAAGACTTTGCCAGAGCCTTGTTGCATAAGCATAATGTTGTCACCATGCCTGGTGAAAGTTTTGGTGCCTGTGGCCAAGGCCATTTGCGCGTTGCGCTGACTGTTGATGAAGCAACGATGCGAGAGGCCGCAAAACGCATTGCGGCCTTGGCAACATCGCTTAATTAACAGCGTCGACCACGCCGCCATCACATTTGTTGCGGGCTTCATCACCGGCGCTTAACAGCGTGGCCAAATTTGCGCCGCCGGGAATATCGCCGCGCAAGTTCAACGTCAGGCCCGAAAAGCGGCCTTGTCTGTCACATTCAACTTGCACATGGGCACCTGTGCCTGCGCCAAAAGCTTCATCAAACTTGGCGCGAATATCCTCTGCCGAAACTTTGTTGCCGATGCTACCTGCGACAAGTTTTTGAAGAGATGATGCGTTCACTTCAGCGGCCAAACGCAATTCATCCTTGAAATATTGATCAGCGTTGTCTGCTGGATAGCATGTGCCATGTTTAATCCATTCATGGCGTTGCAAGTTTGATTGGGTGCCGGGCATGGCAATGTTCAAAGCGTCGCGGGTTTGTGACGTCAGCTGCGGTTCGGGCAGGCTGTCCCACTGGTGTTGATCATCAAGTGCTGAAAGCTTCGGATCAACATTGCAAAACTGGTTGCGGCGCGGTTGCGGCCACAGGCCATGCAAGGTGAAATGGGTGGCTTCAAAAGATTGCTTGGTTTCGGCTTTACATTCGGCCTTGTCGCGCATGGCTTCGCAGAAGGTTGGCTCCCACGAAAGGGCAAAAGCATAATAAGGCACCTTGCCGCCAAACCCGCGCGAGTTGGGTTTAGGTTTTACCGTTCCCATCGACGTATTGGTGCTGGCCTGTTTCTGCTGTGGTGCCGGAATGGGGCTTGTGGTTTGGCTAGCCTCGCTGTCGGTTGTGCCGCAATCAATCAACACCCAGCGTTGGGCGGGGTGGGCCTCTGGCACTTCAATCCAATAGGCTGTTGCATCTGCCTTGTTTTTGCCAAGCAAGCGATAGGATTTGCCCGCCTCAACCCCGGCATTGTCTGGATTGGTGCCTTTTTTCAATGATACCACCGCCGGGCAAGCTTTGGCTGCTACAAATTTGCCATCCAGTTTCACTTGGGCTGTGGCTGATGTGGAAAAGCCAGCAATGATTAAAATAGCAGCGAATAGATGTTTCAAATTCGTCTCCGTGGTTTTTGTCAGCTGATTTGGCGAGCAGGGGCAATTTGGTCAACTACATTAAATTTTATGTTGGCCCAAACAGCACCGTTTCACCCTCAATAGGATTTTGATTGCACTTTCCATTAAAAATAGGTATTATCCTATTATGAGTTCATCGGCTTTGGCTTTTTTAGGTGAAATTGAACAGTTTTTGGCGAGAACCGAAACTGATCCCACCCGTTTGGGCAAGCTTGCGCTGGGTGACCCCAATTTCGTTTTTGATTTGCGCCAAGGCCGCGCCCCTTCCACCCGCACCATTGATAAAGTGAGAACCTGGATGTTAGCACAAAAAACCGTTGCCCCGCTGAGCAAGCGTGACCGCCTCACCCATCTTGAAAGGCTGGAGGCAGAATCCATCCACATCATCCGTGAGGTTGCGGCCGAATGTGAAAAGCCGGTGATGCTTTATTCCATCGGCAAAGATTCAGCTGTGATGCTGCATCTGGCCATGAAGGCATTTTATCCGGCAAAGCCGCCGTTTCCCTTGTTGCATGTGGATACGCGCTGGAAGTTTCGCGAAATGATTGCCATGCGCGATGAAACCGCAAGGCGTTTAGGCTTGGAATTGATTGTGCATATCAATCCTGAAGGCATTGCCAAAAATATCAACCCGTTTGACCATGGCTCGGCCCTTCACACGCAAATTATGAAAACCGATGGTTTGAAACAGGCGTTGGACCAATATGGCTTTGACGCAGCCTTTGGCGGGGCGCGGCGCGATGAAGAAAAGTCCCGCGCCAAGGAACGCATTTTTTCGTTTCGCGACACCAAACATCGTTGGGACCCTAAAAGCCAACGGCCTGAATTGTGGAACCTTTATAACGCACGCAAGAACAAGGGCGAATCCATTCGGGTTTTCCCCTTGTCGAATTGGACTGAACTTGACATCTGGCAATATATCGCCCGCGAAAACATCCCCATTGTGCCTTTGTATTTTGCCGCTGAACGCCCGGTG
>JAYUHQ010000076.1:0-2245 GCA_043766895.1 Aestuariivirga sp. | reverse complement strand
TGGGGTCTAGCGCCAGCTTTATGGCCAGCATCGTATCAACCGCATCCCCGTGTTCCATGCGCAAATAATCTCGCTTGCCGCTGCCGATGCCGTGTTCTCCGGTGCAGGTTCCGCCCATTGCCAGCGCGCGGCTGATCAACCGGCCATAGACATTTTTCACCCGGGCAACCTCGTCAGCATTGCTGCGATCACAAAATAAAACCACGTGGAAGTTGCCGTCTCCCACATGGCCGATGATGGGCCCATAAACATTATTCGCGGCCAAATCTTCTTGGGTTGCCACAACACATTCGGCCAGCCGCGAAATAGGCACACATACATCAGTGGCAATTGCTTCTTCTTTGCCGGGTTTCATGGCCTTGGTTGCCCAAAACGCATCATGGCGCGCCTGCCAAAGCTTGAGGCGATCTTCCTCTTGTGTGGCCCACTGAATTTCAGACCCGCCTTGCCCAGATGCTATTTCTGCAAACATGGCGGATTGTTCAGCAACACTGGCTGTGGTGCCGTGAAATTCAACAAACAAAGTGGGCACAACGGGCATCGACAGTTTTGAATAGGCATTAATAGCGCGAATATGTTCAGCATCCACCAGTTCCACCCGCGCAATGGGAATGCCCAATTGAATGGTTTCAATGGCTGTGTGGCAACAGGCTTCGATGGAAGGAAAGGCGCAAATGCCTGCGCTGATCGCTTCAGGAATGCCATAAAGCTTCAGCGCAACTTCGGTGATGATGCCCAATGTGCCCTCTGAACCCACAAAAAGCCGCGTAAGATCATATCCGGCCGATGATTTGCGTGCGCGTGTGCCCGTTTTAATCACATTGCCGTTGGCCAAAACCACCGTCAGCCCCATCACATTTTCGCGCATTGTGCCATAGCGCACCGCATTGGTGCCCGAGGCGCGGGTCGCGGCCATGCCTCCCAATGATGCATCAGCGCCCGGATCAATCGGGAAGAACAAGCCTTGGTCTCGCAGGTGAGTATTCAGCTGCTTTCGCGTAACGCCAGCTTGAACGCGAACATCTTGATCTTCAGCATTCACTTCCAGAATGTGATTCATTGCACTGATATCAATACATATTCCACCTTTCACCGCTGCAAAATGCCCTTCCAGTGAAGTTCCGGTGCCAAAGGCAATCACAGGAACATTTTCAGCAGCACAAATTTGAACGAGCGCCTGCACCTCTTGTGTGGAATGCACAAAGGCAACAGCGTCTGGCGGAACGCCCGTGTTCCATGTCAGGTCTTTGCCATGGTGGTCGCGCACAGATTGGGCTGTTGACAGTCGTTCGCCTAAAAGATTTCTGGCCGCAGCAATGGCGCGTTGTGTATTTGCGTGGCGTGTTGGGTTAATCATGATTACACAAAACTATCACAGGGCGAGATTATTACTATGACAAATGCCAAACCATTCACAGGCCAAATGCAAACGGTTGAAGACCAATGGACCGATTATAACGGCCATTTGAACATGGCTTATTATGCCGTGTTGTTTGACAGGGCGGCTGAAGAGCTGTTCCAAACCTTTGGCCTTGGGCCAGATTATGTAAAGCAAACCAATTGCACCTTTTTCACCCTTGAAACCCACACGTCTTACGCCAACGAACTGCTGGCGGGCGACCAGGTGCGGATTGAAACCCAGATCATCGGCGCAGATCAAAAACGGGTGCACTATGTGCAACAAATGTTCAGGGGCCAGACCAGTTATCTTGCCTGTGTTCTTGAAGTTATGGTCAGCCACGTTGATCTTGGCACACATCGAACATCAGTGTTTCCGCCAGCCATACAAACAAAAATTGATGAGATGGCCAAGGCCCACACAGCGTTAACCCAGCCCCCACAAGTGGGCCATGTGATTGGCCTTCCACCCAAACGATAAAACGCCCCCTAATCGTCACATTCCCGCAATACTAAGGGCATATTTGCTCTGCATGTAAGTTCCACAAAAGCAAACGATGGGAGACGAACATGATCAACACTGGCTATACACATTTTGCCGACGCATTGGTTTTCGTTCATGGCCGTCATGCGGCCGGAGAAGCTGCGCGCCATGCAATGCTTTGCGAAAAATCAGGCGACACGGAAACAGCCGCCTATTGGCGCAAACTGCAAAACCAACTGTCAATGAAATTAGACCCCCAGCCCCTGCAACGCTGCGCCTGATAATTTCTTTTAACATCGCTATATAAGGGGTGAAAGAATCACCCTTGATGCCCATTGACCTGAACGATTTCGAAGAAGCCCC
>JAYUHQ010000075.1:0-16029 GCA_043766895.1 Aestuariivirga sp. | reverse complement strand
CGGGCAAATGCACATGAGGAATAATCGCTTGGCCTGCACCATACACAATCATGCCCATTTGTTGGGCCAGATGATCGGGGGTTACAAATTGTGTTTTTGTGGGCAACCAACTGGCTCTAATAATATAGGCCAAAAGCAATTCGCCATCATGGATCAATTCAACCGCTGCTTGAGTGCTGCTCAATTCATCAGACATGGTGGGCAAATTTGCGTTCATTCGTATTCCAGTTTTCTTTGCTCAATCGCAATATGTAACGATCAAAATCGCTCTCGACGGGTAGCATAGAGGTTGTAAATTGCCAAGCAGATATAGAATGCAAATCAATTGTGTTGTTGATATGGAACGCCAACCAATTTGCACCGTGGGGGCATCGTTGACACAGGGTTTAAAACCTAAAATTCTTTGGTTCGTTTCTTCTCTTGAACAAAAGGGCGGCGGTGAAAGATTTGCGTTGGAAGCCGTTTCTTGTCTTGCACTGCAAGGACAAAACGCGTTGCTATGCACAGATCGATTGGGGCAAGAGGCAAGTTTTGATGGGCGTTATGATTTGTCACGCGTTCTTACCACCGGTGCTGGAAGCCAACGTCGCAAGAATTATTTTTCACGGGCATGGCAAAAGGTTTTTGGTGTGTTTGGAATTGTTTCACTTATCCGCAAACAGCAACCCGATTTGATAATTTGCCAAAGTGAATTCGATGCGGTGCGGCTGTATTTGGCACGGCTTTTCTGCAAATTTGAATATCGAGTTTTTGTATTTGGCCAGATGTATCAATTCAAAGAAGAATATACGCGCTACTCTTCGGTTTTCAGACCCTATCTTGAAAAAATCATTGCGTCTCGCCCGGGCTATCGTGAAAGCGTTACCATGCCGCCACCAAAGCTTTCACCGTTTCGGTGGCTTACCAATGAGGTGATTGCGCGTTTAAAGCTTCGTGCGTTGCAAGGCGCTCAAAAAGTTTTTACGCTTTCATCACAGGTTCAGTGGGAATGTTCGTTAATTTATAAAGTGCAAGCGCATGTTTTGCGCGCTGCCTTCCATCACGATGAAATTGTTAAAGATCGCTTTTCAAATCCTGGCGCAATAGCGGCTGTGCCAATTTTTCTTTCGGTCTCGCGCTTGGTGGAAAAAAAGCGGGTTGAACTGACAATTCGCGCTTTTGCAAAAATTGCAGCGACAAACCCGGGGCGCTTAAGAATTATAGGCACAGGCCCGGAAGAACAGCGCTTAAAAACTTTGGTTTCAGACTTTGGCCTTGAAATGCGTGTGCAATTCTTAGGTTCAGTCAGCGATGAGGAACTTCAGAAGAATCTGTCGGAAGCAGATTACTTTATATCAATGGATATTGGCGACTTTGATATTTCTGTGTGCGAAGCTTTGGTGCAGGCTAAACGTGTGATTGTTCCGACTGATTTTGATGTGAACCCGTTTGGTGGGTCTTTCACAGGCTTAGCTTGCGTTGAACCCACTGTTGACGCACTGGCACAAGCGATGCAGAATTTGAATTCTATGCCTGTGCCCAGTGTTGCTAATTTGCCCAGCCTATACCAGTTGACTTGGGAATTTCTCGCATCAGAAGTCGTCGCCTAGCTTCGATGAGCTGCGGTTTAAAGTCGATTGAATTGGTATATTCCCATTTCTTATGGGATGGTGGAGTGAGACACGAAAACAGGTCTTTCACATCATCAGCAAAAATGCCTTTGAGCATTTCTTTTGTCACATCATCAATTTTTGCGGCATTGCCTTTTTTTGTAACGCCTTGCAAAAATATTTTGTTGATATTAATTCCACGCGAGCGGAAAAACCGAGAGATACGCGCAATGCCCCGCTGCATCAGTGGTCCTTGGTTTACCAATATTTTGCGCAAAAAATCAAAGCGCCATTCGATCGCAGTGTTATGCGCTTCAATTTTAATTGGCCATTCGGGCAGGCCAAGGAAATTGAGAACTTGGCCAAAATTTTTGGCTGGCGATGAAAAGAAGTCTTCGAAAAACAGGATCAAGAGATTTTCTTTTGGTACCAGTTTTTGAATGCGTTCAACTTGTTCGGCATAAGAAAAAATGCCCCTATATATCAAATACGGATTAGCGTGGCGATGGCGGATTAGTGTTTTGGCTTTGCCACCCCAATCTTCCAGAAGAACCGCGTCTAAAATTGCATTGCGATCTTCAACCAAATAATAGCGCATGTAGCGATAATAAGAGATCACAGCGTCTACTGGATTGCGCAACATGACGATGAATTTTGCATCCGGTTGCACATCGAGAATATTTTGAATTGCCGTTTTCGAATAGAGATACCAAGGCGAAGCCTCGCCCACCAATTGGTTTTCCTGCGCTGGCTCAAACAGCGTCGAATAATCTTCCAAAGATTTATATTTTTGAATGCTTGGAAAATCTGAACAGAAGAAGTTTGGCTCCTTCACATCAGGCACAAAAACGCCGGGGTGTTGGCGCAAATAACGATGCAAAGATGTGGTGCCACATTTTGGTGCGCCAACTACATAAAAATCAGGAAGCCGTGACATCCGTTCGTTGCCTTAAATTGAACTCTCTCAGGTTTGATCTTTAGGGTGAAATCGCCTTAAGAATAGTTAATTGATTAAGACACTTGGTAAACAAATGCTAAATTTTACCGAATATGCGGCTTTGCCCAATCAGAAATTGTTGTAGCGGCTCAGCTTTACATTCTCAGATTGAAATTTGATTCATCCGAATTTTCTTCAGCTCTATTCGAATCAATTCTCGTCCATTTTCAATGCAGCAATGAAGGCTTCTTGCGGAATTTCCACTTTGCCGAATTGGCGCATTTTCTTTTTGCCTTCCTTCTGTTTGTCGAGAAGTTTGCGTTTGCGCGAAATATCGCCGCCATAGCATTTGGCGGTTACGTCTTTGCGCATCGCTGATAAAGTTTCACGCGCCACCACTTTGCCGCCAATGGAAGCTTGGATGGGAATTTTAAACATGTGACGCGGGATCAAGTCTTTCAACTTTTCACACATCACGCGGCCGCGCTGTTCGGCGCGTGTGCGATGAACCACCATCGACAAAGCATCAACCGGTTCTTCGTTCACCAGAATAGAAAGCTTCACCAGATCAGCTTGGGCATAGTTTGTCATCTTATAGTCAAAGGAAGCATAGCCCTTGGATACAGATTTCAAGCGATCATAAAAATCAAACACCACTTCGTTCAGTGGCAATTCATAAACCACCATGGCGCGCGAACCAGCATAGGTCAGCTGTTTTTGGCGGCCACGACGGTCTTCGCAAAGCTTTAGAACGGAACCCAAATATTCATCCGGCACCAAAATTGTGGCTTCGATCCAAGGTTCTTCCATGCTCAAAATCAGCGACACATCGGGCATGTCTGCCGGGTTATGCATATCCACATGCGTGCCATCACGCAGATTGATTTTGTAGATAACCGAAGGCGCTGTGGTGATAATATCAACATTGAATTCGCGCTCAATGCGTTCGCGAATAATTTCAAGATGCAGCAGGCCTAAAAAGCCGCAGCGGAAACCAAAGCCCAGTGCGGCAGATGTTTCCATTTCAAACGAGAAGCTGGCATCATTCAAACGCAAGCGGCCCATGGCTTCGCGCAAATCTTCAAACCGCGACGCATCGACAGGAAAGAAGCCCGCAAACACCACAGATTGTGCGTCTTTAAAATCAGGCAAAGCTTCGGCGGCGGGGTTGCGTTCGTCGGTGATGGTATCACCCACGCGCGTGTCGGCCACCTCTTTAATGGCGGCGGTGAAAAAGCCAATTTCACCTGGGCCCAAGCTGGCCACAACTTCTTTTTTCGGGCGCGAAACACCAACGCGTTCAATCTGATAAGAACCGCTGGTTCCCATCATTTTAACGCGCATGCCTTTTTTAATTTCGCCATCAATAATGCGCAGCAAAACCACAACGCCCAAATAAGAGTCATACCAACTGTCAACCAACAGCGCTTTCAATGGTTTGTTGATATCGCCCTTGGGTGCAGGCAAGCGTTTCACAATGGCTTCCAAAACATCAGGCACGCCAAGCCCCGTTTTGGCCGAAATCATCACGGCTTCAGAAGCATCAATGCCGATCACATCTTCAATTTGTTGCTGAATGCGTTCAGGTTCAGCCGCTGGCAAATCCACTTTGTTAAGAACCGGAATAATTTCGTGGCTGTTGTTGATGGCCTGATAAACATTGGCCAGCGTTTGGGCTTCCACACCTTGTGAAGCATCCACGACCAGAAGCGAACCTTCACAAGCCGCAAGCGAGCGTGAAACTTCATAAGCAAAATCCACATGGCCCGGCGTGTCGATCAAATTCAACACATAGGTTTTTCCATCCTTGGCTTTATAATCAAGCCGCACCGTGTTGGCTTTGATGGTGATGCCGCGTTCGCGCTCTAAATCCATAGAGTCCAGAATTTGGTCAACCATCTCACGATCAGAAACAGCGCCACAAAGCTGGATCAAGCGATCAGCCAGTGTGGATTTGCCATGGTCAATATGGGCGATAATGGAAAAATTGCGAATAAGGGATGTGTCAGTCATTTGGGCGCTGTTTGGCAGGGGGAAGGGCATAGGTCAAGCGGCAGGGTTTGGGGGTGAGTAGGACAGGTTGAATGGCCACTTTTCGCGCGAAAGCAGAACTCGCAATTCATACCTCTCGCTTCAGTATGAGACCCCAAGCGGTCACGGATCACTCAAGGCTGATAAACGCGATTTCTGAAGGCCTCGGTCAAATTGGCAATGTCAGCACCAAATGGAACCGCTTCGCCTTTGTCGGGGAAGTGCTGCGCGGTGAGTTGGGCCAGATCATGAAGAGCGTCCGGCACGGGCCTTTTTGTAACTTCAAGGGCGCGAACCGCAACAGGCGCCAATGTGGCTAGTGTTTGGTCCAGTAACAGGCCTGCACGATCTAGCTTTGACCATGCCAGAAAAACTGGAGAAGCCACATCATCTTGCGCAAAGCCGCCACTTTCTGAACCCGGCAAAAGTGTTGGTTGCGCCAACATGCGCATCTCTTCTTCATATCCCACGATGGCCATGGCCAATATGCACAAATTACTGCGACCATCTGCTAAACCCAAAAAAGCTGGCAGTTGCGAGACTGGTCCATCTTGAAGCTTCGCTGCAATCCTCCCGGCCAAAACAGCAAGGTTAGTGTAGGCAGCAACCAGAGCATCCATTGCCGCCACGGCTTGAATATTGTGGTATCCGCCAGTGCTAATCACTGCATCAGCACCCAACTGCTCGTCTTCAGGAATGACCACTGGATTATCGGATACTGCCATCAATGACTGCCGAGCAATCTCTTCAGCCACAGACGCGGAGCGATAAGCCTCGCCCAATACTCGTGGCAATATTCTCACACTTACTGGTGCTTGATATGGTCTGCGCGGGCCGCCATTGCCGGGGCCCATCAAGTTACGCAATGTCGAAAGCGCTTTGGCGTCATGTGGATTGTTCCAATAACCCTCTAGCTCCTTCGCAAAATGCCCGTAGGGCGAATTAAAGGCTTCAGCTGCCAAAGCAAAAACTTCTGACACGACACCAAGGCGCGCCTGTGCCGCCAGACAAGAATCCGCAATCAAAGCAGTTGCCGCCGGCGATCCGTTCAACAGCGAAAGCATGTCCTTGGGTGCCATCAAATGCGTTTCGTTGAGGCGGGAAAAAAGATGGGACAACGACATGATTTCACCCGCTCCACCTTGCCCTCGCGCAGGAACAATAGGCATTGGGTGATCTAGCATTGCCGCCACTGTATCTGCCACTTTTGGCGAAACTGCTGAATGGCCTTCAATGAAGTTTGTCAATCGGGCAAATACAATTGCCCGTGTAACCCGTTCAGGCAACGGATCGCCCCAAGATGCAGCCCGGTAGAAACTTGGTTGCTCTGCTTGCTTCTGACGGGCTTTGCTGTCTAACCGTTGTTTTGCGTGATGGCCATAACCTGTGTTTACGCCGTAAATAGTAATATCTGGCCGCTCTGCAAGTTCCATAAGATAGCCGCGAGCCTTAGCCATTTTTTCTTTTGCTGTTGCAGAAAAGTTAACCCCTTCGCCGCCCCAGGCCACGCGCTTGCAGTGCTCCAGCGTGAAGTCTGATCGGCTGCTGAGAGTGATTGTCATGGCGGGTTCCTTCTTTACAACAACAGTATATGATATTTATCAGGAAGAAGCATTTGGGCCGTGTCATTTATTACGCCCTAACCAGACACAGCCAATCCAGTGGCGATGATGCGTCTTTGAAATTCATTCTGACCATATTAGCCTGCCGATTACATCCGCGCTTGGACCAGTTCCTATGAGGTTTGCATTCGCATCAAGGTGTCAGCGCTGATCTTGAACTGTCGTTCAAAGCGCAACGCCATGTCAGCGCGCATCAGGCTGGCATGGACGGAGATCGAGGGGTGCATTTTAAGAGCAATGCCTATCCTCCAAGAGCTTGACCACCATTGAAGAATCCAGAAATTGTCGTCATCCCCGCGCAGGCGGGAATGACGAAACGTAGGTGTCGATAAGGATCAATCAAGACTTATCACCATCTCGTTCAGTTTTGACTCACAGCGTTTCCACAGCCACAGCGGTTTTACCTTTGGCGTGCACAGCTAATTTTTTATCAAACGTTACGAAGGCTCTGCAATGGGTTGACCGCGCAAGGTGCAAGGCATCGGCAAAATCCATCCCGCCAAGCATCCAATCGAGAGCTTGGGTTATCTCAGCAGGATTTTCGAATGAAACTCCGCTAAGGCCGCCAAGTGCGCGTAAGCTTGTTGCGATTTCTGTTGGTGCAAAGCCATAGCCTGCGCGAAGAACCCATTCGGTTTCCAGAATGACTGTGGTTCCGACGAAAATATCTCCAGCTTCAATCACCTGTCTTGCGGCCTGTGCTTGCTTGCGATCATCCGCCGTGAGGAACCGCACGATCACGTTGGTATCAACGGCGCGCACGGCGTTTTGCTTCTTTGGTGATGGCCTTGCCCATATCTTCAAGAGACAGGGCAGGCCCTTTGTGCCGCAAGGAGCCAAAAACAGTGCTGACCGTTGTTTGCGTGAATAAGGGCGTAGCTTTGAGCAGAACACCTTCTGGTGTGTTCTCAACGGTTAGCTGTGTTCCCGCCGACCAATGGCGTTGGTCACGAATCGCCTTGGGCAGAATCACTTGCCCCTTGGTGGAAATCACTGTGGTGATAGGGTCAGGCATAGACACATACCTCTATAAGTAAGATTTCAGTAAGATTAGGTGAAAATGTTTTGAAATGCAACGCACATCTGTTGCTCTGCCTATCGCCGTCACGTCGTCTTCTTGGGCTTGCAAGACTTGTGAGGGGGAGAGAAGTTACATGTGTGGAGTATAGGGGGTTATAGCTTACCCACCGTTCGGCGGATATATCCCCTTGACGTATGCCGCAACAATCCCTATATTAAGATCACAGGAGATTGAGTCCATGGCTAAATCAATGACATTAAAGCAGTTTCAAGCGAAATTCGCCACAGATGACATATGTCTCGATCACCTGTTTAAGACACGCTATGGAATTGTGACTGTATGCCCAAAATGCGGCCAATATGACACGTTCCATAAATTGGCAAAAATGCCAGCATATACATGCAATTGCGGTCACCACATTCATCCAATGGCCGGAACGCCCTTCCAGTCCACTAGAACGCCTCTCACAACGTGGTTTCAGGTCATGTACTTATTTACATCATCACGCAACGGAGTGAGCGCTAAAGAGGTGCAAAGGCTTACAGGCGTAACCTATAAGACGGCTTGGCGCATGTGCAATCTTATCCGCCAATACATGGGTTGGGTGGACGGTGATGCGCCAGTAGGTGGCTCTGGGCCGGAAGCTCCGATTGTTGAAGCCGATCAAATGTTCTTTGGTGGCCGCGATAAGCTTGGCCACGATGACAAGGCCACAGTGTTTGGCGCTCTTGAACGTCAAGGCAAAGTCATCACACGCATTGCCCAAAGCCGTGGCACTTTTACCGCTGAAAAGCACATTGCAGAAACCATTCAAGATGGCAGTCATGCGATGACAGATAGCGGAAAGATATTCCGCAATTTGAACACTAAGGGTTTCAATCACGAAACCGTCAATCACGAAGCTAAAGAGTATGTTCGAGGCATTGTTCACACGAACTCAATTGAAGCCTTTTGGTCTCACGTCCAGCGCTCAATCAGGGGGACACATATTTGGGTTTCGAAGAAATATCTTCAAACGTATCTTCACGAATTTGAGTTTCGGCATAATCTTCGGAAATGACCTGAGTTGATGATGGACGTGCTCTTGCAGGCTTTTCCAAAGGCTTAGGAGCCTTAGTGAGCATAGACTTTAGAAGTACATCAAAATTACTCATCTTGCTTCTCAATTGGGGGGTAAATGCCAGCAATTACATATTTCCAGCGAGACTTAATGGCTCCCACTAATGTAACTTCATCGCCATGCTCCGAAACAATACGACTCAATTCTAATTTTCTAAACAAAAAACAAATGGAGGCCAAAATGAATAAAAACAAACTCGCGTAAAACCAATTATTAGCTGTATTGATTAAAGCTACTTCGGCGGCATGGCCAGCCGCATCAACGTCTTTTTTGTAGTCCAAATAAATAGATAAACAAAATGTTCCGCCAGACGTGAACAACGTGGTGGCAAATTGGCTCGCTCCCAATACCATAAGATCGCTAGTGCTGATTTGATAGTAAGTCACAGTCCGAGCCGGATATTCGTTGAGCGTTTTACCATACTTAGGCTTGCCCTTAGATTTTGCCGGATTGGCCACCAACTGAGGAGCTGGATCAGTCCCAACGGCGGGAACGGGAACCGCTGGGGGCGACGGGTCGGTCGCAATAACCAAATCTTGGGGGCCAGAATTCGAGAACATATCTCTATGTCTTCTTGTTCAAAGAATCGGATAGTTCTTCCAATGGGCTTGATAGGGTTGGCCGTGTGGCTAATTCGACAAGCCCCGCCCCCCCAATCCCGTGAGTGGCGAGACGGGCGGCAAGGTCACCGAACCTGGAGGCAGGAAATTCACTATTTGTTGGGCGATCTGTTGTGCAACGACGGCATGCACATAGATTGCGGCTCGAAAGGTGGGTGGTACATCTAAGTCGGACGACCATTGTTCCGCGAAACTTAACCTGTAGCCAGCCCCCCCATAAGTCTGCACCTGAAAGCGATTTGCAAAAAGTGTAGTCCCTCCCCACACTTCTTTTTCCAAGGTCGCTTTTTCCCGTTGAATTTCTTCGGACGTAGGTTCCGCCATGATCGTTTCTCTCTCGTTTGAAAGAACTATTCATGGCACTAATTCCTCGATTCCGCAAGCATACGCGAAGGGGATATATCCGCCGTTCGGAGTCAAGCACAAAATCCTATTTTCTGAATAAAAATCTTAAGTGAAGTTTTCTCAGCTTAACACCTTGAGGTGCCCCAGCAATCCGGCGGTTGAACTGTCCAGCCCTTCGGTTCCGGCCTTGCCTTCCACGGCGGGCTGTAAACCAGTTGCCAATTCCTTGCCCAGTTCAACGCCCCATTGATCAAAGCTGTTGATGCCCCAGATCACGCCTTCCACAAACACGCGGTGTTCATAAAGCGCAATCAGCCGGCCAAGAGTGAAAGGATCAAGCTTTTTATAGGCCAGCGTGAGCGAAGGGCGATTGCCTTCGAACACTTTGTGAGGCGCTAATTTTGCCGCCGCTGCTTTGGTTTTTCCGGCGGCCAGCAATTGCGCAGTAGCCTCTTTCAATGTGCGGCCTTTCATCAGCGCTTGCGATTGCGCCAAGCAGTTGGACACCAAAAGGGTGTGATGAATGGCCATATTTTTTTCGTGCGGCTCGGCAGCAATCAAAAATTCCACCGGGATTATATCAGTACCTTGGTGCAACAATTGGAAGAACGCGTGCTGGCCATTGGTGCCGGGTTCACCCCACACAACGGGGCCGGTAATTTTTACAGGCTTGCCATTTTTATCAACGCGTTTGCCGTTGGATTCCATATCCAACTGTTGCAAATAGGCGGCAAAACGCGACAGGCGTTGATCATAAGCAATCACCGCGCGCGAACTGTAATTGCAAATATTGCGATGCCAAACACCAAGCAGGCCCATGATCATGGGCAAATTTTCACTAGGCTTGGCCGAAACGAAATGTTGATCCATGGCGTGGCCGCCGTGCAGAAAATCCATAAAATGTTTCGGGCCAATGGCAATCATCACTGGAAGACCAATGGCAGACCAAATGGAATATCTGCCACCCACCCAATCCCAAAAACCGAAAATGCGTTTTTCGGAAATGCCGAATGCTTTCACCTTTTCGATTGCTGTCGAAATAGCGGCAAAATGTTCACCCACTTTATCTTCGCCCAAAGCGTCAGCCACCCATTTGCGTGCGCTTCGGGCGTTGGTCATGGTTTCGATAGTGGTGAAGGTTTTTGAAGCGATGATGAAAAGCGTTGTTGCCGGATTCAAATTTTTCAGGGTGTCAGAAATATGTGCGCCATCAACGTTCGACACATAATGCGTGCGCGGCCCATCGTGATAGGGTGCCAAGGCCAATGTTACCATGGCGGGCCCAAGGTCTGAGCCACCAATACCAATATTCACAATATCGGTAATATTGCTTTTTCGAATGTCGGTTGCAAAGCGCGACATGGCTTCCAAGACATCATGCACATCATGCACAACATTATGCCCATCGACAAAAACCATTTCTAATTTTGGTCGCCGCAATGCTGTATGCAACACCGCACGGTTTTCGGTGGTGTTTATCACATCACCGCGCATCATATGGTCGCGGGCGGCTTCAACTTTGGCGGCCTTGGCAAGGCCATGCAACAACGCCATGGTTTTGGTTGTTACCGCGCATTTAGAATAATCCAACAGCAAGTCGTCAAACTTGGTTGAAAAATTTCCAAAGCGTTTTACATCCTTGGCAAAGGCTTTTCGCAAATCCAAGACAGAAGATTTACGATGGGCTTTGAGGTTTTTAAAGGCTGGAGCTGTTGTCATGTTTTGTTTTTAAACGGCAAAGCCCAATTCCACAATAAAAGAAATTGGTGGGGCTAATTTCCGGCCCGCTCAAGAATGGCTTTGGCCAGCAAGGCCCGCTCATCTGGCGTAAGCTTGGCAAAAAAGCTTTTCAACACCGTTCCGCCTTTGGCTGCAACGCTGTCTTGACCAATGGTAAAGCTGTCAATCAAAGCGTTTACTTTGCTGACATCATAATTAGCGTTAGACAGTTCGGCGGCAAGTTTAACCGCTTCGCCGTTGCTGGCTTGGCGCAACTTTTCAAAATCAGGCTTGCTGTCTCTAAAAAGTGCTGACAATTCGTGGCGTCGATCACGTTCCAATTCGCCAAAAAATTTTCGTGGCACAAATTGGCCATAGCGGGCAGCGCCCTGCCCGTTCATGGGCTGGCGAAAGGCCATTCCGCCCAGAAGCCCCACGACAAGCAAGTTCAACATCAGCGATGCAAGAAGGCAAAATCGCCAGAAGCCGGAACTTGTATCAGGCAACCAGCTTACACTTGGGCGTTTGGGGTTTTGATCGTTCATCATGTTTTATTATCCTCGCCCACGGCGGTCAGATCTTCAATGCCCGCAGGGGCAAAATCATTGGAAGAACCCAGAATGGCGGTTTCTGTTTGTGATGCGAACATTGAACCAACCTGGCCATTCGCGCCCGCCCAAATGCCAATCACCAAAGATGCCGCAAGAGCGGCAGCCATAGGCAAGGCAAAGCGCGATTGGGTTTGAACGGGTTTGCGACTTGGAAATGCAATCACATTGTTGGAATGGTTAAGGTTGACGCGTCGAGCAAACTGTTCCGCAAAGTCTGCCGGAATTTTCGGTTGGCTTGCGCTTGCCAACAGCAGGTCTAGTTCCTGATCGTTCAGCATTTTGTCACTCATTGCTCTTGCTCCACGGCCGCTAGTAATGTTTTACCTTGCTGCCCTAATTTTTCTTTTAACGCGCGTCTGGCCCGCGATAGCAAGCTTTCCAGCGCATCCACACTAATCGCCATGGCACCTGCTGCCGCGATATTCGTCATCTGCTCAAAATGCACCAACGTTAGTGCAAGCTTCTGGCGGTCTGGCAATTCTGCAATTGCCCGATCAATCATTTTGGCCACGTAGCTTTGATCAATTATCGCGGGCGCTGGCATGGTACTGTCTGCCACGTTGTCTGCCGCTTCAATATCATCCATTGGTTTTTGGCGAAAGCGATCCATCACCAGATTGGAACCCACGCGCAACAACCAGCCTTTCAATGCGCCGGCCTCGCGGATTTGCGCCGGGTTGGCCCACAGCTTCAAAAAGGTTTCCTGGGTCACGTCATCGGTGTCCACGTGGCCGCCGTTCAAACGCCACACAACCCTATAAACGTCTTTATAATAGCGCCCCATGAGAACTGCAAAAGCCTGTTGGTTATGTCGACAAGAAGCCTCCAGCAAGCCCGCGTCTGTTGCGGTCTGCCAGTTCACTGCAACCGGAATTTGATCGATGCCGATGGCCAATTGGGCTCCCATTTGAAGATATGACGAATCTAACGCAAAAATCCGTTGGAGGTGAATTAAAAGTAACTAAGCTTCAAGCTCTTCGCGCAGAACTTCAAGTTCAAGCCACTGGTTTTCAGCGGCCTCCAACTGTTCTGCCGCTTGGGTAAACCTGGCAGAAGTTTTTTCGAATTTTGGATAATCGCGGGAAAACAGTTCCGGATCCGCCAAGGTTTTTTCAAGTTTGGCCATTTCAGCCTTTAGAACAGTGATCTTGGTTGGTAGATTTTCCAATGCAAATTTATCTTTGAACGAAAGCTTGCCCTTTTGTGCTGAGGGTTTTTCAAGGACAACGTTGGGCTCTGCTTTCGACCTTGCTTCTGCCTTGAGCTTGCGTGCGGCCACCCCCGCCCCGCGTTGGGCCAACATATCAGAATAGCCACCCGCATATTCGCCCCACTGGCCATCACCTTCAAACATCAAAACCGAAGTGGCCAACTTGTCGAGAAAATCTCGATCATGGCTGACCAACAACACGGTGCCAGTATATTCACTCAGCAATTCTTGCAACAAATCAAGCGTTTCTAAATCCAGATCGTTGGTGGGTTCGTCCAAGATCAGGAAATTTGAAGGCTTGGCCAATTCACGCGCCAAAATCAAACGGGCGCGTTCACCGCCAGACAACACTGAAACAGGTGTTCGGGCCTGTTCGGGCCGAAACAGAAAATCGCGCATATAGCTTACCACATGCTTGGTTTCGCCATTGATGGTGACAGATTGGCCACGACCCGCCGTAATCACATCTTGCACAAGCGATGTTGGGTCTAGGCTTTGGCGGCTTTGGTCAAGGGCAACGATCTGCAAATTGGTGCCGCGTTTGATAGAACCGGTGTCTGGCTCTAATGCCCCCGTGATCAATTTGATCAAGGTGGTTTTGCCAGCACCGTTGGGGCCAACAATGGCCAATCTGTCACCACGCAACAACAAAAGATCAAGGCCCGCAACAATGGGCCTGTCACCGAAACTTTTGGAAATCTTTTTGGCCTCAACCACAAGCTTGCCAGACATATCACCTGCCGATGCAGCAAGGCGCACATTGCCTTGTGAACCAACATGGTCTTTGCGCTCTTTGCGCAAGGTTCCCAGCAACTCCACACGGCGCATATTGCGCTTGCGCCTAGCGGTAACGCCATAGCGCATCCAGTGTTCTTCAGTGGCAATGCGTTGGGCCAGTTTTTGCTGATTGATTTCTTCTTCTTCAAGAACCTTGTCGCGCCACTCTTCAAAATGGGCAAAACTTTTGTTCATGCGTTTGGTTTGGCCGCGATCCAACCAAATGGTGCTGTTGGAAAGCCGTTCGAGAAAGCGCCTGTCATGGCTGATCAGGATGAATGCAGACCTGAGCGACTTCAATTCGGCTTCCAGCCATTCAATGGCGGGCAAATCCAAATGGTTGGTTGGCTCGTCCAGCAAAAGCACATCGGGTTCAGGCGCTAAGGTGCGTGCCAAGGCAGCGCGGCGGGCCTCGCCGCCTGATAAGCTTGCTGGGTTTTCTTCACCTGAAAGGCCAAGCTCATTCAAATAATGGCGGCACCGATAAGGGTCATCTGTTGGGCCAAGGCCTTGAACCACATAGTCAAGAACACTGGTATATCCTGTAAAATCAGGCTCTTGTGGCAAATAGCGCAATGTGGTTGCGGGCTGAAGCCAACGTGTTCCTTGATCTTGTTCAACCAATCCCGCAGCTATTTTAAGCAGCGTGGATTTGCCAGAACCGTTGCGCCCCACCAAGCACATGCGGTCGTTGTTGTGCAGCATCAGTTCCGCGCCATCAAGCACGGATCTGCCGCCAAAGGTTAGCCCGATATTTTGTAAATTGAGAAGAAGATCAGCCATGTCAAAGCGCTGACTAGCTGATCCTCATCGCGGGTGCAAATTATAGAATGTCGCTATGCCTTCAACACGCCTGCAAGCTTAGCATCATGCATTGCCAAATAATCCATCAAGCCTTCCGATAGGCAATCATGGGGCGGCAAGCCAACCTTTTTCAATCGGGCGCGCACATCTTTCATTTTGGCCGGATCAAAGCCTTGGCCGATGATGGATGATACGAAAGCGGCAAATGTTGGGGGTGACCATCCTTTTTCCTTCGACAATTCGGTGTGCACAAAATCCAAACCATAAAAACCATGTTTGGTGTTTTCAACGCGGCCATACAAATGAACGCCACAGCCTGTGCACGCATGGCGGCGGATGAGCGCTGTGTCGTCAACCACTTTTAATTTATGGCCATTGGCGGTCACAGAGACATTGTCTTTGCCTGTCACAGCAACGATGGAGAATACAGCACCCTCAGGTTTCCAACATTTGGAACAGCCGCACGCGTGGTTATGCGCGGTTTGGCCTTTGATGTGAATGCTGACAGGATCTGTGGCGCAATGGCAGGTGAGTGTTCCGCCTGCAAAATTCTTCTTGGCCGTGCCCAAAACACCTTTATTGATTAAGGGGTGCAGTGAGATGGGTTTAGCTGCTTTTTTAGCTGGTTTCTTGGCAGCTTTTTTGGGTGCTGCCTTTTTCTTAACTGCTTTAGCCACGACGACGTCCTCCTCTTGGTGTTAAAAAACGATGACACTCCGAATAGATTTTCCTTCATGCATCAGATCAAACGCATGGTTGATTTGATCAAGCGGCAAGACATGCGTGATCATCGGATCAATCTCAATCTTGCCATCCATATACCAATCAACAATCTTGGGCACATCAGTGCGGCCACGCGCGCCACCAAAGGCCGTGCCGCGCCATGAGCGGCCAGTGACCAATTGGAAGGGCCTTGTTGAAATTTCTTGGCCGGCACCTGCAACGCCAATGATAATGGATTGGCCCCAACCTTTGTGGGCCGCTTCCAAGGCTATCCGCATAACTTTTACATTGCCAATGCACTCGAAAGTATAGTCCGCGCCACCGCAAGTTAATTCAACCAGATGGGCCACCATGTCGCCAGATACTTTGGACGGATTGACAAAATGCGTCATGCCGAATTTGCGGCCCCACGCCTCTTTATCATCATTCATATCGACGCCAACAATTTGCCTTGCCCCCGCCAATCGCAATCCTTGGATTACGTTGAGGCCAATGCCGCCCAAACCAAACACGATGGCAGTTGATCCCACTTCAACTTTCGCAGTGTTGATTACGGCACCGACACCAGTTGTAACACCGCAGCCAATGTAACAAATTTTGTCGAAGGGTGCGTCTTGGCGCACTTTGGCCAAGGCAATCTCGGGCAATACTGTATAGTTTGAAAATGTTGAACAGCCCATATAGTGGTGAATAGCCTGGCCCTTATATGAAAAGCGCGACGTACCATCGGGCATCATGCCCTTGCCTTGGGTGGTTCTGATTTTTTGGCACAAATTGGTTTTGGGATTTAAGCAATATTCACATTCACGACATTCTGGCGTGTAAAGCGGAATGACATGATCACCTTTTTTGAGTGATTTTACACCAGGCCCCACATCAACAACAACGCCTGCACCTTCG
>JAYUHQ010000074.1:0-6061 GCA_043766895.1 Aestuariivirga sp. | reverse complement strand
CTGATCTTGGTGGCTATGACAAAATGCGTGCTGATTTTGTGCAAGCTGGTCTCACGCAATTTGGTTCAGGTTGGTGTTGGATTGCCAAAAAAGATGGCAAGCTTTCAATTACCAAAACACCAAACGGCGAAAACCCTTTGATGCATGGCGCATCGCCTATTTTGGGCTGCGATGTTTGGGAACACAGCTATTACATCGACTATCGCAACGCCCGCCAAAAATATCTGGAAGCGTTTGTCGATAGCTTGGTCAACTGGGATTACGTTGAAGAGATGTTTGCCAAAGCCTAATCAATCAAAGCCTGAAATCGAAATTTGCGGTTTCAGGCTTTATTGCCGTATCAAATTTTAACAGCGCGCAATTTGGCAAGCCTTGGGCAATTGTATCGTCATCAAAGCTCAGTTCATCGCCTTCGAGAGATGGAATAATCAATTGGGTTGTGAGTGTTTTTGCAGCCGTGGTTATTTTAAAATGAATGTGGCGCGTGCGGCCCGTATATTCGCCAGGATAGATTGAGCTGATGTGATAAGCGCCATCTTTGTCGGTTGTTACAAATCCACGCAGCGCAATATCTTCAGGCTTATAATTTGTAATCGGCCCATTGTTGTTGGCGTGATATGCGCCCAGTGAATCTGTATGCCAAATTTCAATTTTGGCATTGGCCATCGGTTTGGTGTTGTCTAATCCTTCATAAACATGGCCGCTGATCACAATTGGGGTTCCGGCCAACTTGGTGAAATTAAGTTCGTTGTTGGCCAAGGCAGCCGTGCCCGAAACGAAATATGGGCCTTCGGTCACCGCAACGGAAAGGCCGCAATTGGCTTTTTCTTCAGCCGATAATGCCGCGGTGCCGGGCGGGCCTGCCAACAATGGGCCAAACTGGCTAACCGCAAGCGCCAAAGCAACCACAGCACAAGCACCCAATAATATTTTCTTCATTTCATTCTCCTGCGTTTACAAGACGGCTTGGCTTTCCAGTTCCGTCGCACTAGTTTGCATTGATGACGGTTACACGCCCAACATTTTATGCCCTGCCCCTGATTGGGTGGAAGGAAAATATTGCCTTACCACTTTTAGGCACTGGCCAACTTGACGCAAAAATTGATACAGGCGCGCGCATGGCAGCGCTGCACGCGGAAGACCTTTCAATCCAAGGCCGCAAAGTAAAGTTTACACTTATGCTTTCGGGCAAAAGCAAGCGCTGTGAAAGCCGGCTGGTTGATGTGAAGCGCATTAAAAGTTCGAATGGCGCCATTGAAAAACGTCCGGTGATTGAAACAGATATTCAAATTGGCCTGCATCAGTTTTCGGCACTGATTACGCTCACCGATCGGGCAGACATGGGTGTTCCCATGTTGCTGGGGCGGGAAATATTAAAGGGGCGTTTTCTGGTTAACCCAGCCCGAACATTTTTGATGCGACCCAAGAAGGTGAACCTATGAAAATCGCTTTGCTCACCCGCAATCCAAAACTTTATTCGCATAAGCGCCTGATGGAAACGGCGGTGGGCCGCGGGCATGAAATTGTGCCCATTGATTATTTGCGATGCTATATGAACATCACATCACGAAAACCTGAACTGCGTTATATGGGCGAAAAGCTTGAAGGTTTTGAGGCCGTCATTCCACGCATTGCCGCCTCTCATACATTCTATGGCCTGGCAGTTTTGCGGCAATTTGAAATGATGGGGGTTTATCCCTTGAATGAATCAGTTGCCATTGGCCGCAGCCGAGACAAATTGCGCTGTTTGCAACTGTTGGCACGCGATGGCGTGGGGTTGCCCACCACGGCTTTTGCCAATGATGCTCAGCGTACTGATGAAATTTTAAATCTGGTGGGCGGCGCGCCTGTTGTTGTTAAGTTGCTTGAAGGCACACAAGGCATTGGCGTGGTTTTGGGCGAGACTTATAAATCAGCAAAATCAGTGATCGAAGCCTTTCATGGTGCTGAGGTGAATATTCTGGTTCAAGAATTTATCCAAGAAGCAGAAGGCCAAGATATTCGCGCCTTTGTTGTGGGGCGCAAAATTGTGGCGGCAATGGAACGCACTGGCCCCAAGGGTGAATTCAGATCAAACCTCCATCGCGGCGGAACGGCGGTTTTGACAGAACTTTCTGCATCTGAAAAATCGATGGCGCTTAAAGCGGCCCAATCCATGGGGCTCAATGTGGCCGGCGTTGATATGCTGCGTTCAAAACGCGGGCCCATGGTTATGGAGGTGAATTCATCGCCGGGCCTTGAGGGCATCGAAGAAGCATCTGGCAAAGATGTGGCCAAGGCCATTTTAGAATTTCTGGAACGCAGCGCCATGCCGGGCCGCACCAAAACACGGGGCAAAGGATGAGTGCGTTTCAACTGGGTGGCATTGATGTAAAGCCCGGCCAAGCCGAAACAGTTGCACTTGAAGTTTCGGTTTTGGCCAACAGCACAAGGCTTAATTTGCCTGTGCATGTTTTAAACGGCACAAAGCCGGGGCCATGTTTTTTTATGTCAGGCGTTATTCATGGCGATGAAATTCAAGGTGTTGAAATTATCAGGCGCGTGTTGGCAGCGTTGCACGGCGTTGAATTGCACGGCACCATTTTGGCTGTGCCCATTGTTAACAGTTTCGGATTTTTAAACCACGCGCGTTATATGCCAGACAGGCGCGACCTTAATCGATCCTTCCCCGGATCTGATCGCGGCTCTTTGGCTTCGCTTTTAGCTGATCTATTTTTCACTGAAGTTGTGGCGCGCGCAAGTTTTGGCGTTGACTATCATACAGCCGCATTGCACCGCAGCAACTTGCCCCAAATTCGCGTTGCCCCCGATGACAAAGCCTTGATGACGTTGGCCGAGGCATTTGCGCCGCCGGTTATTTTAACTTCAAAGCTGCGCGAAGGCAGTTTGCGCCAAGCCGCGCGAAGTGCTGGTGTGCAACTGCTGCTTTATGAGGGCGGCGAAGCCTTGCGCTTTGACGAGCCTGCAATCGAAGCCGCAGTAAAAGGCACTTTGCGCTTAATGAAACATATTGGCATGATTGCCGAAGCGCCGATGATTGGCGCACATGTAACAACCATTCATAGTTCCTCCAGCGCGTGGTTGCGGGCACCTGAGGGCGGCATTCTCCATTCTTTGCGCCGCGTTGGCGACCGTGTTGGTGCCGGCGAGGAAGTGGGGGTCATCACTGGGCCATTGGGTGAAAACCCTGTTGCAATTGTTGCCGAAGATGATGGCATAGTGATTGGCCGCACAAATTTGCCCATCGTCAATCGTGGTGACGCGTTGTTTCACGTTGCCCGTTTGAAAATGAAATCGCGTGGGGTTGTGCAAGCAGTTCCCGACGAAGATGAAATTATTTAGCGGCCAAGCGTATAAGCGGCTTTGCCCCAAAGTTCTTTCACGCGCTGATCGCGGCCACAGCCTTCACGATATTTCTCATAAGCATCGGCTTGTTTGATCCAGCCAAACCGCGTGAGCACACGATTTTGCCCCAGATAATAGTTTTGGTGATAGTCTTCCGCATCAGCAAATGTTGTGAACGGTTTGATGGGTGTTACAATTTTTTGGCCCAAAGCTTTTTCAGCTTCGGCCTTTGCGGCTTCAGCGGCTTTTTGCTGTTCATCACTCATCGTGAAAATAGCTGAGATATAAGCATCCCCACGATCACAGAATTGGCCGCCCGCATCAACCACATCAGTGGAGCGCAAAAATTGAGCCACAAGATCAGCATAGCTCACCACGGCATTGTCAAATTCAACCTTCACTGCTTCCTGGTTGCCTTCATGATTGCGATAGGTTGGGGTTTTCATAGTGCCGCCGGCATAGCCAGACGTTGTTGCCGTTACACCTTTGATTTTATCGAAATCAGACTCCACACACCAAAAGCATCCTCCTGCAAAAACCGCCGTTTCGGGTTTGGCCTGTGCGGCTGTTGCACCAAACAACGGGGCCAACAGGGTTGCAAAGGCAAGGGCGGTTAGAATTCTACGCATTTCAAATCTCCATCTCTGCATGATATTGGCGCAGCTTGGTTATAAGCGCCAATCAAACGCGCACACAATTTTGTGATCAGCGGTTAACGCCCGCGCGAAAGGCCGCCCAAAACGCCGCGCACCAAAGCGTTGCCCAATTGGCGCGCAACTGAATATCCAACCTGTTTGAAAATTGTTGTGGCCGCATGTGTAACTGCCTTTTCAGTCGCAGCCGTTGAAGCGCGCGAGGCCAGCTTTTCATAAGCCGAAATTCGATCAATCGCGATTTCATATTTTCCGGCCACCGGAGAAAGCGCAATCGTGGCCCGGCGTTGTTCAGGTGTTACGGGCCCAAGTTGACCAGAAGGCGGGCGGATCAAGGTACGATCCACCATCGTGGGAACGCCCTTGGCATCAAGCACCGACACAAGGGCTTCGCCCTTGGCCAACTCAGAAATAACCTTTGCCGTATCAAATTTAGGGTTCGGCCTGAACGTCGATGCAGCAACCTGCACCGTCTTTAAATCTCGCGGTGTATAGGCGCGTAAGGCATGTTGAATGCGGTTTCCTAATTGGGCCAAAACTGCGTCTGGAATGTCCAACGGATTTTGCGTAACAAAATAGATGCCCACACCTTTTGATCGGATAAGTTTTACGGTTTGTGCAATTTGCTGCAGCAAACCGGGTGGAGCATCAGCAAATAGCAAATGGGCCTCATCAAAAAAGAATACCAGTTTTGGAACAGCAACATCGCCCACTTCTGGCATCGTTTGAAACAAGTCTGACAAAAGCCACAACAAAAATGTTGCATAGAGCAATGGCGAGGTTACCAATTTATCAGCGGCGATAATATTCACATAGCCTCGACCGTTCTGCGTTGTGCGCATAAAATCTTTTATATCGAGTGCAGGTTCACCAAAAAACTTTTCGCCACCCTGTTGTTCAATCACCATCAACTGGCGTTGAATGGCCCCAATAGTGGCGGCGGTAACGTTGCCATATTCAGTGGTGATGGAAGGGCCGCGATTGCCTAAATCTTGCAACAGGGCACGCAAGTCTTTTAAATCCAACAAAGCCAACCCCTCTTGGTCGGCAATCTTAAACGCTATATTCAATGCGCCTTCCTGCGCGCCCGAAAGGCCAAGCAGGCGCGAAATCATGAGAGGGCCCATTTCAGTAATAGTCGTGCGGATGGGGTGGCCCTGTTCACCGAACACATCCCAAAACATTGTGGGTGTTGCTTCAAGCGCATAGGGCGTAAGACCAATTTGTGCCGCACGTGCCGCCAAATTTATATCGTTGTGGCCGGCTTGCGATAGGCCTGAAAGATCGCCTTTAATATCTGCCGCAAAAACCGGGATGCCCTGTTTGGAAAATGCTTCTGCCATGATTTGCAGTGTTACGGTTTTGCCAGTGCCGGTGGCGCCGGTGATCAGGCCGTGGCGATTGGCCATGCTGAGAAAAAGATATTCAGCATTGTCGCCTTTGCCCAGATAAATGCCTGCGTCAGCCATAATTTACTCCTATTCGAACTGTTGATTATGTTTTATTCTGATTCAAAGGAAAATCTATGGGCAAATTTCTTCGCATTTTTTTGATGACTTTGACGGCCAGTGTTTTATCTGGATGCATTCTGCAATCGAAAGCTCCACTTTTTAAAGATGCTGATGGTGTTTTGCTTTTAGGCCAAAAGAAGCAGCGCTTTGCCAGCTATGAACGCGATGGTCTTGCTTGGAAAAAAGGCACCGACACCGCGGTGTTTGCTCCCCAAGGACACCACTATAAAGTTTCGAGCGGAAAAAATATTGCCACTGCCGAATTCATCACCCTGAGCGGCGGAAATTATGTGATGCAATTTGATGAAGGCAAAGGCAGCTTTGTTTACATATTGGTATCGCCACATGGCAAAGAGATTTTGTTATATGCTTTGCTTTGCGACAATTTGAAAAAGCAGAATGTTGCGGGCGTGCGTTTCGAAAAAGACAATTGCTTTATTGAAGCAAGTTTCGGCCGTTCGGGATTCGAAACGCTGGTTAACCATTTGCCTGTTGCAAGCCTTAAGCTGCAAGCGGAATGAAACGGCGCAAGCTTTTTGCCACGGCTGCCGC
>JAYUHQ010000073.1:0-2257 GCA_043766895.1 Aestuariivirga sp. | reverse complement strand
CAATCTTTTCATCAGCCATGGCTTTCTCCTTTTTGGCGAATCACAATGTCAAGTGATTACAGAAAAGCAAAGGTGCTGAAAACCCTTATTTTTGGCGGCTGTTTTGAATCAGAATTGAAAATATCCCAGAAATAAGCGGTTAATATTTGGTTAAAGCCTGAAAAATAGTTTAAGAACATTGGCTTAGCGTAATATTTTGCGTTTAAAGCCGGTTGTTTCTCATCTGAGTTCACACAAAATCAGTGTGGTTCTTGAGCGGAATTGAACCCAGTCTATGTTTGGTAATCATCAAATCCAGATTGGCCCGACGCGCAGCGTCATTGCCGCCCGACATATTTTGCGGGTGAACACGAATGCGAACCGCGGGGTCTGACTGATGATGCAAACCATAACCACCACGGCTGACGCGCAGATACCAATCCCAATCCCAATAATAGGGCAGGGTTTCATCAAACAGGCCAAGCTTGTCATGAATGCTGCGTTTGTAACACACAGCAGAAATGAGAATGGTGTTGTCATGTTCTAAAGTTTCAGCAGTTGCATTTTTTGCAAAGGGTTTAATCTTGCCATCGGGGAAAATCATATCGCCATCTGCGAAATAAAAATCAGCTTGCGCGGCCAACGCCTTTTCCAAGTGTTGCTGATCGATCCAAAAATCATCATCATCAAGAAATGCAATAAGCGAACCTTTTGCTGCGGACACACCAAAGTTGCGCGCAGGCACAGCGCCCCGGCTTTGATTGTTGAGAACGCGAACCCGCGGATCAGCACTTGGCAAAACCATTTCGCCCCCATCATTCACGATCAACAGTTCAAGATCGTGATGGCTTTGTTGCAACACGCTGGCGCACGCTTCCTTTAAATAGTCTGGCCGATTTTTTGTGGGAATAATCACCGAGAACAGTGTCATGGTTTTGGGTTAACCCAGTTCAAGTTGGGGTGGGCCATTTCTTCTTTGGCGTGGAAAAAATATTGGGCAAAAATTTGGCCATAACCCAATTTCAAATAATGCCCATTGCGCGCCAGCAACCTTGGTTTTTCTGCGCGATAAAACGCTGGCAGTTTATACCAAGGCATGCTTGGCCTTTCATGGTGCGCAATGTGCAAATTATTATTTAAATAAAGCAGCGACCAGAAGGGCGAGGCATCAACCAAAATTGTGCGATGGCCAACATCTTCTGCCGCCTGATGTTCGCAAAACGACCGCACCAACGCCAATGAAATTGCCGGATAGGCCACCAGCACGAGATATTGCCAAAGCGGCATTCCACACCACCACACGAAGCTGAGCGTTATGGTGCAAGACACAGCGAACAACGCCCAGCATTTAATGATGCGCTGATTGCCCGTTAGCATTTGCCGAAATTCATCGCCCCAAAATTGAACGATACTGATGGCAGGCCCAATCACCATGCGGCCACACAAAGTATTGTTGAAATTATGCAAGCTTTGCCGAATGCCCGACATTTTGGCCCAACGATCTGGTAATAAATAATAGGATTCAGGATCTCTCACCGGGCATGTGAGATTAAGATCATTGTGATGGGTCAAATGCAAATCGCGATAGCGCCCATAGGGCAGCCACAAATGCGGCACGATAAAAACCAACGCCTCGTTGATCAGGCGCGAACGGGTGGGATGGCCATGCAACACTTCATGTTGCAGCGACGAATGAAGGCAAGCCGCATAAGAGCCAACACATAAAATTAGCCACCACGGCAACACAGCATGAAACCAAACCAATGCAGCAAGCACGGCATAGACCAAAACAATAAGCGCCAGCGTGGGCCATTCGATGCGTGAAAAATTTGATTTCATATGCGCCGTCATTTGCAATTCATGCCGCATTCTATATCGTTGTGGCCTTGTTCGACAAGGTGGTTCAAAAGATGCTTGCTTCACTTCCGATGTATGATTGGCCCGAATTTCGCGATGCCACTGATGCGTTCTGGGCAGGCTTGGTTGAACATGCCCGAATGCGCGGCACTCTTGATCGGCGTTCAGATTATCATTCTTTTTGGCACCAAGATAAGTTCGACTTCAGCCAAACCTGCGGCTATCCGTTTACTCATGAATTCAGCGGGTTACTGAACTATGTTGCAACCCCACATTATGCGGCGGCGGGCTGTGATGGGCCATTTTATTCAAGCACCATATTTGCCAGAGAAGCCTTGGCCTCGGGCGTGCAGAAGGGCTGGCGTGTGGCCATGAACAGCCTTGATTCCATGTCTGGGTGCTTGGCTTTTAAGTTGGCTTT
>JAYUHQ010000072.1:0-2260 GCA_043766895.1 Aestuariivirga sp. | reverse complement strand
GAAGTGACTGCGGGCGATCCAAAATTGGTGGAACTCGGCTTTTCCGCCGCTGAAACCAAATCAACTGATCGCGCTAAAATCGAAGCACTCCGCCAAGTCCTAGAGAGGCGCTAACGCAAGTTTCTTTGTTAAACTTGAAATTGTCCAAGGATGTTTATTGCCCCCTCGACGAAATGCTGCGTTTGCAATAGCGTCCAGTCCGGCGCTACCTTTCGGATTGCACAAGAAACGAAATGAACTCAGAACAGCTCTCACACTTTGAATCCAAAATTTCCGTTGCGCAAAACAGCCAAACTGTTTGGACGGCATTGGAAGATTTATCTTCCAGTCTTGATGGCCACAAGCTTTTCACTGTTATGACGGTCGACATGGCAGCCGGATTGGCCAGACGGGTCTATTCTAATCATCCAAAGGAATATCCCATTACAGGCACAAAGCCCATTCACCACGATTCATGGTTTGAAATTGTGCATGGCGAAAAAAGAAGCTTCATCGCCAACACGCTGGCAGATATTGCCAAGGTCTTCCCGGATTATGAACTGATCGGATCTTTGGGCTGTGGCTCTGTCATCAATCTGCCCGTTTTGCTTGAGGGTGAATTAGTAGCAACCATCAATCTCTTACATGCCGAACATCATTACACGCCCCAGCGGGTGGCCATGTTGGAAGCCCAGTTGTCCCTGCCCGCCAAATTATGTTGCACGGTCGCGAAAACGTTTGAAGCTGCATCACATGGCTGAAGCGCAACTTGTAAAAGGCAGTGGTGCCCAAAACGCGCTAAACCGCGCGGGTGCATTTGTTGCAAGCCTCGTACTCACCTTTCTCGGGCTCACCGCAATCACTTTTCTGATTGGTCGCCTGACCAAGATCGACCCTGTCCTGGCCATCGTGGGTGATAAGGCCAGCAAAGAAGTCTATGACAAAGCCTACATCATGCTAGGCCTCGATAAACCGCTGATTTTTCAATACGCTTCTTATCTACGCAAGTTATTGTCCGGTGATTTTGGAACATCGGTTTTGACGTCACAGCCGGTTCTCACGGATCTTCTACACGTCTTCCCTGCGACGTTTGAACTGGCAACAGTCGCAACACTATTCGGCGTGCTGATCGGCGTTCCAGCAGGTGTTTGGGCCGCCGCCAGCAAGGGCCGCTGGCCAGATCACGTTGTGCGCGTGCTCTGCCTGTTTGGCTATTCCATACCTGTTTTCTGGCTGGGCCTTGTGGGGCTGTTTGTGTTCTATGGAAAATTGGGCTGGGTGTCAGGCACTGGCCGCCTCGATATCGGATTTGATGATATTGTAACAACGCGAACCGGCATCTTGCTGATCGACGCGGCGTGGGATGGCGAGTGGGGCATATTTCGCAATGCCTTTAGCCATCTCATTCTGCCAGCAGGCATCCTCGCCTATTTTTCACTGGCCTATATCGCGCGCATGGCACGCAGTTTCATGATTGACCAGTTGAGCCAAGAATATGTAACGGCCGCGCGCATCAAGGGGCGATCCTATTGGGGCGCTGTGTGGCACCATGCCTTTCCCAATATCATGGTGCCCCTGATTACAGTCATTGGCCTCAGTTATGCCTCGCTGCTGGAAGGTGCAGTATTAACCGAAACCGTGTTTGCATGGCCCGGTCTTGGTCAATACATCACACGCGCCCTCTTCAACAGCGATATGAACGCCGTTTTGGGCGGCACTGTATTGATTGGCACCGTGTTCATTTGTGTCAATCTTTTCTGTGATTTCCTCTACAAAGTCTTTGATCCAAGATTGCGCACCGCATGAGCCAAGTCCTGCCCCAAAGCATATTTCAATGGCTGCGAAATGAAACGCCAACGTCGTCACGCCAGGCCGTGGCCGGAAACATCTATCGTGGCATCCGAACAATTGTCACCAACCCCGCCGCTCTCGCAGGGCTGGTGATCATCGTTCTGCTAATTCTGATGGCCGTGCTTGCGCCCTATCTGGCAGGTGGCCTTTCCCCCATTGAGCAAAATCTATCGAACCGCCTTCATGCCCCCAATGCCGCCCATTGGTTTGGTACTGATGAATTGGGGCGCGACATTTATGCGCGAACCCTGTTCGGCGCGCGCGTCACCATCACCATTGTTCTGCTGGTTTCCGTCATTGTCGCCCCCATCGGCCTTGCCGTTGGCACGTTGGCAGGCTTTCTCGGCGGCTGGGTGGATGCTGTGCTCATGCGCATCACCGATATCTTTCTCGCCTTTCCGCGCTTGGTGCTTGCGCTTGCCTTTGCCGC
>JAYUHQ010000071.1:0-2270 GCA_043766895.1 Aestuariivirga sp. | reverse complement strand
AGAAGTGGCGACCAAGCCGGATCAGACGAAAACTCTGGCGTTGGCACTTTTTGTTCGTTGTAACCCGTAATATCCACCGAATAGAGCTGCGGCCCACCCGACTCACCAGGCTGATCACGAAAGAACATGACAACACGGCTGTTGGGCGACCAGGTTGGGCCTTCATTGTGGAAACCTTCGGTCAAAATGCGCTCGCCCGAGCCATCGGGCGCCATAACGCCAATGGCAAATTTGGATTCGCCTTGCTTGGTAAAGGCAATATATTTTCCATCAGGCGACCAGACGGGCGTTGAATAACGGCCCTTGCCAAAGCTTACGCGGTTTTGGTTCGAACCATCGGCATTCATCACATAAACCTGCTGGGTGCCGCCACGATCAGATTCAAACGTTATGCGGGTTCCATCCGGCGAATAGCTAGGCGCAGTGTTGATGGAGGGCACGTTGGTCACTTGGCGCATTTGCTTTGAACGCAAATCCATTTCGAAAATATTGGCGTTTCGGCCATCATCGCTTTGCAAGCTCATCAACACTTTTTGGCCGTCTGGCGAAAAGCGCGGCGCAAAACTCATATTCGGAAAATCACCAACGATTTCCTTTTGGCCAGTATCAATGTTGTAAAGATAAACTCGGGAAGCTTCTGTGCCGATTGCGGCATAAGTAATTTCTTGGGTGGTTGGCGAAAAACGTGGCGTTAACAAAATCTCATTGCCATTGGTCAAAGTGCGTGCGTTAAAACCATCTTGATCCATCATGGCCAGCTTTTTTACACGGGCATTTTTCGGGCCGCTTTCATCCACATAAACCACACGTGTATCAAAATAGGGGGCAAAACCGGTGATCTTATTATAGATCATATCTGCCACTTTATGAGCCAAGCGCCGGTTGAATTTTGGCGGCGCTGTGAAGCTTGAACCGGCCAAGAATGCTTGGGTGTTTACATCGTAAAGCTTGAAAGCCACTGTCATGCGCCCGCCAGCTTGGCTGACTTGGCCAACCACAAGCGCTTGGGTTTTAACTTGCTGCCAAGATGCAAAATTTGGGGTTTGGTCAAAACTGCCGATTTGTTCGATAAAACTTTCGGGCGGCAGTGGCGTGAAATAACCTGAGCGGGCAAGATCGCTGGCAATGATGCCGGAAATGGTGGCTGAATCATTCTCGGCTCCCGGTGCCGCAATGAATGGCGTGATTGCAATGGGCAAAGGATCAATTTTGCCGCTGGTGACAATGCCGTTCACCGCAAAAGCTTGCGTTGCGCCACAATAAGCCAAAACGAGAAACAGAACGACGCGCCATTTAGAATTCATATTCATACTCACGTGCCCGAAAGTTGGGTTGGGTTAAAGTCTAAGGTATTGTCTTTCCATTGATCGTATTGATCAACGGGTAAATCATATTTCTTTGTCCCGTTCCCGCATTCCACGATAGCAGAAATTGCAGCTCTTGCCGTGGCCTCCGACACTGGATCACCGCCACTAAAGGCAACTTCTGGAACGCCGTTGACTGTTCCATCCTGATTCAGAAGGAAATGGATTTTCACAGATATATCGGCTTCGCGCGCGGCAGCGGGGATGATAAAGCATTGCTTCACTTGGCTTACCAATGCCGCTGTCAACGTTGCTGAATCTGCTGCGTCTTGGCCTTGTTGGTCCTTGGCTGCCTGCTTTGGCGATCCCTTGCTGACAGTTGGCTTTGCGGGGGCGGTTGAATCGCCTGCAATTTTATTCAGCAAGGCTTGGTTCTCGGCCATCACCTGATCAAGTTTTTTCTTGGCTTCCAGCTTTTTGGCATCAGCTTTTTTCTTGTCGTCAGCCTTCTTTTTGTCGTCGATCTTTTTTTGCTCAGCCAGTTTCTTTTTTTCATCAGCCTTTTGCTGATCAGCGACCTTCTGCTGATCATCGGCAATCATTTGTTTCAGAGGATCTGAATTGAGCGGCGTTGGTTCTGGCGGCTTTGGCTTTGGCGGATCTGGCGTTTTTTCAGGCTCTGGCGGCGGCTGCGTTGGTTCATGGGCCGCGGTTTTCACCTCGTCAGCCACTTTGGGTGCTGGCGGCACATCTTTGACCACTTTGGTTTCTTTGGCAGCTGGCTTTGGCGTTGGCGGTGAAGGATCTTTGCTTAGCGCCATCTTTTGGATTTTGTCAGATATGGTTGAAATATCCACTTGAATGGACTCAGGTGGTTTTACTTGAAAGGGTTTTGGCGTTGGCAAAACAATCAGCGCCGCCAGAAGAATGGCAGCGTGAAATCCGATTGATATGGCAAACGGCTTT
>JAYUHQ010000070.1:0-2274 GCA_043766895.1 Aestuariivirga sp. | reverse complement strand
TTGGCGATCGTTCTCGCCCCAACGCGTGCTGACTGTTCTTTGAACTTACGCAGAAATAACAGCGGTTTACCGCGAAATTTCGCTGCACGACCTTGGATGAAGAAGGTATTACAACACGCTCATTTCGTCAATAGCTAGTGTGTTAATGAAAGGTAAACACCAGATATTGTGTCCACAGTTTCAATCTCGCTGTGGACAAAGTGATAATCATCCGATTCTGGGTGCAAGCTCAAGTACATCCACAACAAAACGCACAATGATATTTTCAGTGTTGACGAAACCGCATTGGCTCTTGACAGGGGTCAAGGCATTGTCGGCTCAAAAGTAAAAAATAAATCTATCCGCAATGCCGTGTTGGGTCGCAATCACAGATTGATTTATTGCTATTGGGCGGGTTTCTGATTGAGTTGTTTTGCCGGAAGCGCACTGCGCACCGGCCCCAAAAGCAGAATCACGGGAATGGCACACAGGCAAACAACACCCATCAACAACCAACAATCATTGATCGCCAGCGTAAGCCCGGCCTGTTGCACCGATTCTTGAATGCTGATCATGCCCATAGCATCGTCCAATGCGGGCATATCTTTCAGCGCAATGCCCAAAAGCTTGGCCGCTTGGGCCATGTCGGTTTTCATAAGCTCTGAAATATTGTCCACATAAATGGGCCTTCGCGAAAACATCACCGTATCAATCAACGCAATGCCAATGGCGCCACCAATATTGCGCGACACGTTGAAAAGGCCGCTGGCATCGCCAATCTTGTCCAAAGGCATAAGTGCCAAGGCAAAGCGAATGGCTGGCAACAAGCACAGCGTAACGCCTAAGCCACGCACAACTTGTGGCCAATAAAGGGCATCATAGTCGGAGGATACAGTAAGGCCCGCGTCCATAAACAGACCGGCACCAAAAACCAGAAAGCCAATCATCGATAGCCAGCGCGCATTGAAAAATCTATCAACCTGCACGCTGGGTGCCGCGGCCAACAATTGCGTAATGCCAATCACCAATGTGCATTTGCCAATTTCCAGCGGCGTGTGGCTGCGCACAAAGGCCATGAAAACCGGCACCAGATAAACCGAGCCATAAAGCACAAAGCCCGCCAGAAAACTTAAAATACAGCCAAACCCAAGCGAGCGTTCTTTGAGCAGGTGAAACATCACCGCGGGGTGGGGCCGAAGCCACATGCCAACGGCACAAACCACAGACAAAACAAACCAAAACGAAACGCGGATCGAAAACCAGCCCAAACTGGGCGCGTCTTTCAAGCCGATTAAAAGTGCGGCAAGCCCAATGGCCAGCAACACCAACGAAAACCAATCCAAGCTTTTCAACTCGTGCAATCGCAATGGGCCGCGCGGCAAGGTGATATAGCCCACAACCACCGCAATAATTCCGGGCACCACATTGATTAAAAACAGCCAATGCCATGAATAGTTTTCAGTCAACCAGCCGCCAATCAAGGGCCCCAGTGTGGGGGCAAGCACCGCTAAAAAGCCGCCCATGGTGGTGGCTGCGGTTTGCTCAAACCCCACCGGAAACAGCAAAAAGATTGCCGAAAACACCATGGGGATCAAAACGCCGCCAGAAAAGCCTTGCAACAAACGAAAGGCCAAAAGATCAACAAATCCGTGGCTATAAGCACAGCCGATGGAGGCCAAAGTGAAACATGTTAAAGCCGCAACAGAAAGCCAGCGCATGGTGAAAACCCGCATCAGCAAACCCGTAAGCGGAATGGCAATAACTTCAGCAATCAAATACGAAGTTTGCACCCAGCTCATTTGATCAGCGCCAATTCCCAGTGCTTTTTCAACCACTGAAAGTGCTGTCACCACCACTTGGATATCGAGAATGGCCATGAACATGCCCACACACATGGCAAAAAAGCCAAACCATCGTGCCCAAGTTGGCAATTCGATGCGGGCTTGCTCGGGCGCTAAATTAACAATCACTGCGCAACCACAACAATCGGATTGGGAGGGAACAGTTTTGCTAACAAGGCTTTATCTTTCAAATTGGCGTTCATAATCAGGCTTGGCATATTGGCAATTTCATCACTTGTCCAATGGCCTGTCAGATAATCGCGAATTGTGCCCGAAGCCCGCGCGTGATCGCGCGAAACATTGTTCATTTCATTGAGCATAGAAGCCTTTGCCTCGGTAATTTCGGCATCAGTGAGCCCATTTTCTCGAAATGAGTTCCAGCTTTGGCGCATCTGCGCCAAAGCTTGGTCAAGCTTGTCTAAGCCAACGCGTCCCACAACACGGTTCATCGCCA
>JAYUHQ010000069.1:0-6117 GCA_043766895.1 Aestuariivirga sp. | reverse complement strand
CCATGCAAACCGCCGGTGAAACCCAAGAGCCGATCTTGCTGGATCGATTGACCAAGTTGGAAGCATCGGTAGAACGTCAGTACACAGACAATCATTATCGGTTTTCTGCGGCCAACGCCTATTATGATTTGGTGCAGCAACGCATTGAAGAATTGCGTGAAGGCCGCATTGAAGGATTCCAAACATTCAGAGAGTTTAATGATCGGCGCTTTTTGCCTGCCATCTCAACGTGTCGGGCCGTGTCAGCAAGGCTGGGCGCACTTTCAGAACGTATCGCAAGGGCAACTGTGCATCTTTCCACCCGTGTCAGTGTCACGCGCGAAAAGCAAAACCAAGCCATTTTAAAATCGATGGACAATCGCGCCAATTTGCAATTGCGCCTGCAGCAAACGGTTGAAGGGCTGTCGGTTGCGGCCATTACCTATTATATCGTGGGCCTCGTTTATTATGCATCAAAAGGGTTTATTCCAAAGGGAACAGACTATTCGCCAGAATTTGTGGCGGCCTGTGCCATACCCATTGTGCTGGTGGGGGTGGGCTATGGCTTGCACCGTTTTCACAAATCGCTGCACGAATAATAGGGCTGCCTCTTGCGTCCATTCAATTTGCAGGCTTTAGTGTCAAGCTATGTTGACATCAAATCCCATGCCCCATGCGGTGATTGTTGGTGCGGGCCTCGGCGGTCTAGCGGCCGCGATGCGGCTTGGTGCGAAAGGCTATCGCGTTACGGTTGTTGACAGGCTGTCTGTGCCCGGCGGCCGAGCCACGGTGTTCAAACAAGATGGGTTTACCTTTGACGCTGGCCCCACAATTATCACCGCACCCTTCGTGCTTGAAGAGCTTTGGAAATTTACGGGTCGCAATTTTTATGATGATGTGAAGCTTAAAGCCCTAGAACCTTTTTACACCATTCGCTTTGATGATGGTGATACGTTCACCAATCAATCAAACGTGGTCGCCATGCGCCAAGAAGTGGCGCGCATTTCACCAGATGAGGTGGCGGGCTATGAAAACTTTATGCGTGAAAGTGAAGCCATCTATAAAATTGGCTTTGAAAAATTAGGCCACGTGCCATTTCAATCCATCGGCAGCATGGCGGCAATCGTGCCAGAGCTACTGAAACTCAAAGCGTGGCAATCGGTTCATTCGCATGTGGCATCGCATGTCAAACACCCCAAGCTGCGCATGGCCTTAAGTTTCCATCCGTTGTTTGTGGGCGGCAATCCCTTCCTCGCCACCAGTGTGTATAGCATGATTGCTTATCTTGAACGCCAGTTCGGCGTTCATTGTGCCATGGGTGGAACGGGCGCCATTGTGCAGGCCATGGTCAAGGTGATTGAAGCCCAAGGGGGTGAAGTTTTATGCAACACTGATGTGGCCGAAATCACCACAACACAAGGCCGCGTGACGGGCGTAAGGCTGGCATCTGGTGAACGCATTGCGGCCCACATTGTTGTCTCCAACGCTTGTGCTGCGCATACTTATAATAATCTGATTGCGGGTGGTGCCAACAAGCGCTGGACAAAGCGCAAACTGGCAAAGGCGCGCCATTCAATGTCACTTTTCGTGTGGTATTTTGGAACCGATAGAAAATTTGAATCGGTGCCGCATCACACCATTGTTATGGGGCCACGGTATCGCGAATTGATCGATGATATTTTTGAAAATAAAATTCTGGCTGACGATATGAGCCTTTATTTGCATCGACCAACCGCAACCGATGCGTCTTTGGCACCAAAAGGCTGCGATAGTTTTTATGTGCTTTCACCCGTTCCCAACCAAGATTCAAAACTGGATTGGCTTGCCCTTCAAGAGACATATCGCGCGGCCATTGCCAAGCGCTTGGATGAAACCATGATGCCGGGCTTTGAAAAACACATTGTCACCCAACGCATTATGACACCGCTGAACTTTCAGCATGATTTGTTGTCTTACAAAGGCGCTGCCTTCGGGCTTGAACCTGTGCTCACCCAAAGTGCGTGGTTTCGCCCGCATAACAAAAGCGAAGAAATTGAAAATCTGTTTCTCGTGGGGGCGGGCACCCATCCCGGTGCTGGCGTTCCGGGCGTGCTTTCAACAGCGCGGGTTTTAGATAGTCTTGTGCCACCAGCAGAGGCTTTTGCCCATGCTCGTTCCTGAATTTGCAACACCGGCAGATTTGGCGCTGTGCCGCCAGATGATTAGGCAAGGCTCTAAAAGTTTTCACATGGCTTCGCTGTTGTTGCCCAACTCTTATCGCCAACATGCCCGCGCACTTTATGGTTTTTGCCGCATGGCTGATGATTTGGTTGACCACGCGACAGATCCTAATCACGCCGTGGAACAGTTGGCAGAAAGATTGAACGCTATTTATGCGGGCGCACCATCTGATAATCCAACCGATCGTGCCTTTGCCGATGTGGTGCACCGTTTTGCCATTCCGCGGGCTGTGCCCGATGCTTTGATCGAGGGTTTTGTGTGGGATGCACAAGGGCGCGAATATAAAACCTTGTCAGATGTAACAGCCTATGGCGTGCGTGTTGCAGGCACTGTTGGAATAATGATGGCGTTGATCATGGGCGAACGCCGGCCTGAAGCCTTGGCCCGTGCTGTTGATCTTGGTGTGGCCATGCAGTTCAGCAACATTGCCCGCGATGTGGAAGAAGATGAAAAGTTGGGCCGCCAATATTTGCCCGCAGATTGGCTTGAAGAAGGCCTGCCCGCCGCGGCATCCAAGTTGGTTGAGGAAGCAGAGATAATTTACCAGCGGGCAGCATCAGGCATTGCCAGGTTGCCGCGCAGTTGCCGATCGTCCATCAATGCGGCCCGGTTGCTCTATCGAGAAATTGGTTTGGCGGCGCGGCGGCAACACCATCAAGGCCGGGCCGTTGTGCCTTTGGCCCGTAAGCTCAATCTGGTGGCCAAAGCCATTGTGCAAACCCCGTGGCTGTCGCCAACGCTTTCAGCGCCATGTTTGCCTGAAGGGCAGTTTTTGTTGGATGCAGTGGCAGAAGCTTCAGCACCACAAAACGCCACCAAAGGATTTGATGAAAAAGTGGGTTGGGTGTTTAAAATGTTGATAGCAGTGGAGACCCGCAAATCATGAATGGTTCATATTTATTTTTGGCCGAAGCCACGATAACGTTTTTAGCCGTTGTGGGCTGGGGCCTGTGGGAATTGTATCAACTCAAGAAGATCAAGAACAAGCGTTGAGTTAGCCAACACGCGGCATGCGAAACGGCAACATCAATTGAACTAGCGGATGTGTAAATCGCTTAAGCGAAAGGCTTTCGTGGAAAGCTTGGCAGGGCTTGCCATCCAAGGTGAGTTCAACATGGTTGCGCGTGTAAAATGGTGCATCTTCCAAGGTGCTAATCAAGCGCGGTGGTGCCTCTGAACGTATCATGCGCGTCATCCCCCAAACCCCGCACGGCAATGCGTGCGCCGATGCTACTTCAGTTTTGGCAATCGCGCCTGCATTAAAGCCCCGCCCAAAAATTTTGTGAGACCCATCAACCCTTTCAACATCATAAAGTACTTGGGTGCCATGGTTTGTGTTCGCCCGCAACCAAGTCCATTCTCGAAAACCATTCTCCAAAGGTTCTTCGCCCCAATTCATATCGTGATAGGCGTTACCTTCCCACGAAAGATTCGGCCGTTCAAATTCCACTCTAATCCGCGCCGAGGGTGCCACGGCTTGCCAATAATGTTGGCCGTCATCGTCCAACATAATCGGCGCATCATAAATTTCTGCGGGTTTGATGTGCACTTTTCCAACCAATGAAAATGGCAGGGGCATGCAACGTTCGTTGATGTCGATATGCAGCGCGTCACCTTGCCAGCGCATTGATGAAGGTCCAACAACAAATGAATTTGCATCGCGCGTCATGTGGTTTTTGCCGCGTTCGGTCATGGCCCAGCGGCGCTTGGTGCCGTATAATGCTACATTGATTGCACAATGATTTTCGGCCGCAGTGTCGCCCTTGTTGCGTGAACGGCGGTAATAGGGCGAAAAAACACTGCCCACAAAACCAATGATTGTTAGCCCGTTTTTTCCGTCATCACTCAACGCATCAACATACCACCACCGATAGCCATTGGTGTTTACGGGCGCATCAAAGCGCGGTCTTGCATAATCGCTTCTGCTGCTCGCATGCCCGCCAATGTCGCCATCGGCACCCCCGGGCCGGGGTGGGTGCTGCCGCCCGCGAGGTATAGCCCCGGAATCTTTGTTCGTGCCTGTGGGCGTTGAAATGTGGCCAGCCATCCGTGTGAAGCCCTTCCGTAAAGTGCGCCTTGGGTGGCGGGATAAAGTGATGCAAAGTCTTGCGGGCTACGATGAAACGCGTTTTGAAGGTTCATCGTCAACCCACATTTTTTTAAGCGTCGCAGCATATTGGTTTCAACCTCTTCAGAAAAGCGTTGAGATCGTGCTGGCGCATTAATCAATATCAATTTGCGGCCTTGACCTTGGTCGCAGATATAAACCGTGGGGTCGTGGGCAGGGCCATCGGCCAATTGTGCAAATTCTGTTTTGTAATTGTCCGAGAAAAATACTGTGTGATGTTCAAGTGGAACGCCACTTTCTTCGGTTGTTGCACACCACGTGAAGGCTGAAAGCGATTGGTCTTTGGGTGTAGGCTCTGTTCCAGATTTTTTAAATCCATCACCAAATAAGCCCGCAAAAAGCGCAGCACTATCAGCATTCACAAGCACTGCTGTGCAAGCATGTCGGTTGCCATGGGCATCAATGACAGCACCCGCACGCGACGATGAAATTTCAATCTTTTTGACGGGGCAGTTGTAATGAAAAACCACGCCTAATTTTTTGGCCAAGCTTTCCAAGGCAAGGGCCAAAGCCGCCATGCCACCATCAACGCGCCAAACACCCGAAGCTTCAACATCGGCCACAAGCATTAATGTGGCTGGTGCCAAAAATGGCGAAGAGCCGCAATAGGTTGCATAGCGCCCAAACAATTGTTGCAAGCGCTGATCTTTGAAATAAGTGCCAAGCGCATTCCAATAGGTTTGAAATGGGTTGATGCCGAACACATCGCCCAAGGGCATGGCACCAGCCAGCCCCCATGGCGTTGGCCGTTGGCTTTTAAGAAATGGCTGTAATAAAGATTGATGAATGCGTTTTGACGCCAAGGCAAAGGCCTTATAGCCTTGTGCTTCCTTTGCCCCAGCAAAACGGCCAATGGCATCAATCGTTTCTTGGCCATTGGCAAAAAGATCAAGCGTTTTACCCTCAGACCAATAATGTCGGGCCAGTGTTTTCAGCGGGCTCAGCTTAAGGCAATCAGCAAAGCGTTCTCCGGCGTTTTGGAACAACGCGTCAAATACCCACTGCATCGTTAAAACCGTGGGGCCGCTGTCAAATTGCAGGCCGTTTATTTGCACGGGTAACAACTTGCCTCCAGGCCCGCTCTGGGCTTCCAACACGGTTACGGCCTCGCCTTTTGCGGCAAGGGCAATGGCCGCAGCCAACCCGCCAGCACCTGCGCCGATAATCACCGTTGTCATAACGTTTGCCAAAGCCTTTAAAATATGTCAGCTTATGTTGACACTTAAACAAGACAATATCAATTGTCGGTCAGGGGAAATGCTCAGATGGAACCAGAAAATCCCATTGAGAAGGCTCTAGCGGCGGCCATCGGCGGGGCATTGTCACCAGATTGCCCACCCAAATTTGCCAGCGCCTTGCACTATGCCGTGTTTCCCGGTGGCGCACGAATCAGGCCCAAACTCTTGTTGGCTGTGGCCCATGCCTGTGGCGATGCAGACCCTGTTGCCGCCATGGCGGGCGCTTGCGCCATTGAACTTTTGCATTGCGCATCGCTGGTTCATGATGATTTGCCGTGTTTTGATGGTGCTGCTTATCGGCGCGGCAAACCTTCGGTTCATGTTGAATTTGGTGAAAGGCTAGCCGTTTTGGCAGGCGATGCTTTGATTGTTGAAGCTTTTGCGGCAACTGCGGCATTTCCGCAGATCACCCGCATTGTGGCCCAATCGGCTGGCGCACCTTACGGCATTTGCGCGGGCCAAGCCTGGGAATGTGAAGACAGCATGGATTTGGTAAATTACCAACGCGCCAAAACCGGTGCGTTGTTTGCCGCCTGCACCATGGCAGGCGCA
>JAYUHQ010000068.1:0-16210 GCA_043766895.1 Aestuariivirga sp. | reverse complement strand
GCAATTCAGCCGCTTGGCTGAGAACTTCAATCTCAGTGGCGTAAACTTCGATCAGCCCAGTGGGCATGTCTTTATTCTCGGTGCCAGCGGGCCTGATGCGCACTTTTCCATCAATGCGCACAACCCATTCAGAACGCAAAGTTTCAGCCGCTTTGAATGCGGGGGATGCCGGGTCTGCCACAACTTGGGTTATGCCATAATGATCACGCACATCGAAGAACAACACCCCGCCATGATCACGCACGCGGTGAACCCAGCCCGAAATGCGGGTGGTGGTTTCAGCATCAGTATTGCGCAATTGGCCACAAGTGTGGCTGCGGTAGGCGTGGGTCATCGGCATAATCCTTGAATAAGGCCGCTAAAGGCCACGGCACTCTCGATTTGTCAAGGATGGAAGTTTAAACAGCTCAGCCTTAAAGCTGTGCCGTTGTCTTCAATTTCTTTTTCTTTTTCACTGTAGGTTTCAGCTCTTCCGCCACCTTTTTTGGTTCTGGCTTTTTTGCCCACCAGAAAAATGGTTTATGCGGTTCGTTGCTGGCCGTTGATGTGGAGGTGAAATCGAAAAAACCGCCTTTGATGACGACGGAAGAATTTTTATATCCAGCTTTGCCGACAAGTTCATACAACAAAGTTGCGTTTTCAGGCGCCAAGCGCACACAGCCATGCGAGGCCTTCGTGCCAAGCCTATTGATGTGATATGAACCATGGATGGCGTGGCCCAAGCCGGTGAAAAACATGGAATGAGGCATGGGTGCATTGTCCCATTCTTGGCTGAAATGCGATACTTCCATGCGGAAAATATGATAGCTGCCTGATGGTGTATCGTGGCCTTCGCCGCCGGTGGACACCAACCAGTCATAGGTGCGCACGCCGTCAATCGTCACCGTCATGTGTTGGGTAACTTTGTTGACGACAATATCAATCTTCATGGCCCAGCTGGCTGTGGTTGACAGAGCCAAGGCAACAAATGCCGCCAAGCCAGTTGCTGTGTGTTTAAACTTCACTCGAGATCTCCCGCAAATCAAACTCTGCCCCGCCGCAAAATAGCCTCAATCAGCAGTGGGTGCAAGGTAAGTTACGGCGGCTTCATTTAAGGGGTTTCGATCACAATGCGGCCCTCAACCTTGGCGTCTATGCTTCCCGCCGTGCGGATATAATACATCACATCATTGGCCATTAGTTTGCCGTTGCCACCGTTAATGATGACCTTGCCGCCGCCAAGCGAAGTATAGCCATCCCCGCCGCCCAACATATAATCATTGGTGGCAAGTTTGTATGTTGCAGCAAGGTCTAAGGCCTTGTCGCCCACCATGATTGATACAACACGGCTGCCCACTGGCTTTGAAACATCTGCTTCAACTTTCAAGCCCGATACTTGCGGGAAGCGGCCTGCGCCATCTTCAAATTTGCTGAAGCCATTTTCCAAGGCGTCTTGAATTTGCTTGCCGGAAACTTCCACCAAAACTGTGGTGTTGCCGAAGGGCAATTCGCTCAACACATCTTTGCGCGTGAGATCAGCCCCTGCCGCATATTCTTTATCAGCACGAATGCCGCCACCATTGATGATAGCGATATCAGCGCCCACGGCTTTGCGCAAAGCATCTGCAATCAAATTGCCCATGGCGGTTTCTTGTTTGCGCACCATATTGCGGCGGCTGTCTAACGGCCCCACCGTTTTGCCGATGACAACGTTCAGTTCCTTATCCAACATTGCATCATAGACACTTGATGCTTTCACGGTTTCCGGATCAGGCGTTATAGTGGCCGTATCGATGAAACGGAACGCTGGCTCCCACTTTACGCTGCGTTTGTTGTCTTTGGTTTCGATGGTTACATTCAAATCCACCGGCACCAGATAATTGGCATCAATTGAGGTTTCGACATAAGCCGTAATGCCATCATATTCCATGGCCAATTCATGATCATCACCCGACAAGATAACGTCAAAGGCCTTGCTGGCAATCAATTTTGCATCTTGTGAACGTGGCGTTTGCACAACACCAACAACTAAGTCTGCGCCGTTTTTGCGGGCCTCTTTAGCAGCGGCAATTGCAGTATCGGGCGAGTTTAAAAATTTCAAAGTGCCCGTTGTGGCAACTTCAGGCGATGTATCTTGCGCCACGGGAATAAGCGCAACTTTAACCCCGCCAATGTCTTTCACCATCACGCCGCCAACACCGTCAACAGGTTTGCCATCGGCTTGGGTAATGTTAATTGCCGCCCAAGGATATTTTGATTGTTTCACCCTTTCAGCAAAAACTTCGGGGCCAAAATCAAATTCATGATTGCCGGGCACCGCCAAATCAAATGGCACAAGGTTGGTGAGCGCAATCATATTTTCGCCCCTGTCTAAACCCGACATAAGCGAGGGCGAAATTAAATCACCGTCAAAGACATAAACAAAATTTGGGTTGGCGGCACGTTCGGCCCTTGCAACGGCGTTCAAGCGGGCAAGGCCACCGCGGGTTTTGCTGCCGCTATATTTGTAAACATCGCCAACGCCCAGCAAGGTGATTTTTAGCGTGTCTGCGTGGGCAAAGCCGAAAAGCAAATGCAGCGCCAAGGCGCTGGCCGAAAGCCGGAACAACAGTTTTTGGATCGACACCATGATATTCCCCGTTTTGTTATGCATTCAACGTGACGAAAAATTATGACGGTTCAATGTAACAGCAGACTGTCGCCTATCCGCTTTTTTTGCGTTTTGGCGCGCGCTTAGGGGCAGTTTCAAGGGCGCGCAACCGCGCTTCCTCGGCAATCATATAATCGCGCGTTGTTGGCAAGAAATGTTGGTCTTTGCAAAATTGAATTTGAAAATTATTCATGCCGATATAACGGAATGAAACTTCGGCACCAGCCAAATAAAACTCCCACATGCGGCAAAAGCGTTCATCATAAAGTGCCTTCACTTTGTCGCGATTGGCCATGAAACGAGTCATCCATTCACGAAGGGTGCGGGCATAGTGAAGGCGCAAAATTTCAATGTCAGTAATATAAAGCCCCGATTTTTCCATAACCGGGATCACTTCAGAAAGTGCAGGGATATAGCCCCCAGGGAAAATATATTTGTTGGTCCATGCACTGGTGGCGCCGGGGCCATCTGATCTGTTGATCGAATGAAGCAAAACTGTTCCATCAGGCTTCAACAGGCTTTTTACTTTGTTGAAAAATTCTTTGTAGTGGCCAACGCCCACATGTTCAAACATGCCCACAGAAACGATGCGATCAAACGGGCCTTCAAGATGGCGGTAATCTTCCAGCAGAAACCGAACACTTGCTTCTAGCCCAAGTTCTTTCACGCGGGCATTGGCAACTTTGATCTGTTCTTCCGAAAGCGTAACGCCTGTTACATCTGCGCCGCAAATTTGGGCTAGATAAATGCCCATGCCGCCCCAACCTGAACCAATATCCAACACCTTCATGCCGGGCTTAATGTTCAATTTAGCAGCAATATGGCGCTTTTTGGCCAATTGCGCTTCTTCTAAAGTGGCTGTTTCATTTTCAAAATAGGCACAAGAATATTGCCGATCTTCATCCAGAAACAAATCATAAAGTTTGCCTGAAAGATCATAGTGCTTGTGAACGTTATCTTTAGCTTTGGCTTCTGAGTTGCGTTGATCCAGCAAACGCGTGGCCTTGCGCAATCTATAAAGCAAGCGATGAGACAGCGTTGTGCCATTCATGTTGCTTGAGTTATTTCCAGATGCATTGGTGTTCTGAAGTGCCAACACCATGAAGTCATACAAGGTGCCTTCAAGAATGCTAAAATCACCTGACGTGAACGCCTCGCCCAAATATAGATCAGGGTCTAGGGCAATTTTGCGCGCTGCTGCGGCAGTGGCAAACTTGATATGAACGCGCTGGCCTGTGCCATCGCCGAAATGCAGAACCCTGCCCTTCCAATCAGTGACAGAAAGATCGCCGGTTTTGACTAATTTTTTTAAAACGGTTTCAAAAAGCATGGTTTAAAGTAACAATTTCAGCGAACTAAAACAACCTTCAATTTACGCACAATGGCCGTGTGAATTCCACCTGCTGCCATCAAAGGTTGGGGGTGAATTGAGTTTTGCAACTTGGCTGTCTTTGCAGGTGAAGTGGTGGAACGCGGTTTTGGTCAATTCTGCTGCTTCTTTGGCTTGATTGGCTGTCATGCCCGCAACACTTATGCCATAGCCGCCTTGGCCATCAGGATTAAGGCCCATGCTATAGGTTTTGCCGTTGAAAAAAACGGGTTCCGTGCGTGCTGGAATTGCTGTGGCGGGTGCTGGCGCTGGGCCATCATGAGCAATGCGTATGCCGGCCGCATCATGGGAACAAGCGGTGAGCAAAAGTGCAGCGAGAATTAAATAGCGATTCATCGAGCGGGTTTAGACGGTGAGGCCTCGACGGCGCAAGGGCAAGATGGCATATGACGGGCATGATAAAATTCGATAGCTCGGCATTGCTTTCATCGCGCGTTTCTTCTGCTGATGAAGGTGCCATCATTCGCATGTCGCAGAAAACCCGTGAATTGCGGGCCTTGGGCCATGACATCGTGGCATTGACCATCGGTGAACCCGATTTTGATACACCGCTGAATATTAGAGATGCTGCCAAGGATGCCTTAGACAAGGGCTTTACCCATTACGGGCCAGTGGCTGGCATTCCCGAACTGCGTGAGGCTATTGCCGAAAAGCTGCGCACCGAAAATGGGTTAGACTATCAAGCCGCCAATGTGGTTTTGGCCAATGGCACAAAACAAGCGATCAACAATGCGGTGTTATCGCTTATTGGGCCAGGTGATGAAGCAGTTATTCCCGCACCATTCTGGGTATCATACGAAGGTTCGGTGAAGTTAGCACAGGGCAAAGCTGTGATTGTACCTTCAGATGTTTCTGAAAACTATAAGCCCCCCATCGCGCGTATTGCGGCGGCCATCACGCCTGCCACAAAATTGTTGTTTATCAACTCGCCGTCTAATCCAACGGGGGCTGTATGGACGCGGGCTGAACTTGAAGAAATTGCCGCCCTTGTGCGCGCCCATCCGAAATTGATGGTGTTGTCTGATGAGATTTATGAATATATTTTGTTTGACGGCGAAATGATCAGCTTTGGTTCACTGCCGGGAATGTTGGAACGCACCATTACCCTGAACGGCTTTTCAAAAGGTTTTGCTATGACGGGCTGGAGGCTTGGCTATTCTGCTGGTCCGCTTCCCGTGGCCCAAGGCATGGCCCGCATGCAAAGTATTATTTCAGCAGGTGCCAACCAGTTTGTGCAACGCGCAGCCCTTGCCGCCCTAAAAGGCCCCCGTGCAGACGTTGAGAAAATGCGGCTGGCCTATGCCACAAGACGCGATTTGGTTTTGAACGGTTTGCGCGCAATTGCAGGTGTTCAGATCGCACCAATTCCTGCAACCTTTTATGCGTTTCCTGATGTGTCGGCCTTTCTTGGGCGCCGCGTTGGCAACCACGTGATTGAGACAACAGACCAGTTGTGTGATTGGCTGTTGGAAAGCCACGGCGTGTGTGTTGTGCCAGGCTCGGCCTTTGGCGCGCCCCATTCCATTCGCCTATCGTTTGCGGCCAGTGAAGCCGATATAAAAAAGGCCCTGCTCCGTTTAGAGCAAGGCCTTCAATCATTAAAATAAGCGGTTTTATTCAGCGGCGGGTTTGAACTGCTTGATTGTTGCCGTTGGCTTGGACAATGCCGCAACGCGATCTTCAATCGCGTCAAGCTTTGCTGCCAATCCATCAACTTCGGCGCCCACGTGTTCAACCTTGGCGTCGACAGCTGCAACATCAGCGTCGACAATTTTGGGTTCGTCTTTCGAGCCAACAAAGCGGCTGAAGATCCAGCTGAACAAACGCGCCACATCATCCATCACCACATAATAAGATGGCACAAAGATCAAGCTGAGGAAGGTTGAAACAATTAGGCCACCGATAACGGCTGTTGCCATTGGCGCACGGAATGAGCCGCCCTCGCCAATGCCCAAGGCTGTGGGGAACATGCCCGCACCCATGGCAATCGTGGTCATCACGATGGGTCTGGCGCGTTTAAGGCCAGCGTCAATCACCGCTTCAACCCGTTCCATGCCATGCTTTTTGCGTTCAACCGCAAAGTCAATCAACATAATGGCGTTTTTGGCCACAATGCCCATCAACATCAACATGCCGATAATCACGGGCATTGAGAATGCTTGATGTGTGAACAGCAAGGCCAGCACCACGCCGCCCAAAGACAATGGCAAAGACAGCAGAATGGCAAAAGGCATGAACACGTTGCCCAGCAACAACACCAAAACACACAGCATTAAGATAACGCCGATGCTTGCAGCATTCACAAAGCCCGTTTGCACTTCGCCTTGAACTTCTGCGTCACCACCTTTTTGGATAACAACGCTTTTGGGAAAGTTCATGCCGGCCGCAGTGTCTTCAATAATTTTTGAACCTTCACCAAGTTCAACGCCAGGCGGCAAATCGGCACCGATGGTGGCTTGGCGTTGGCGGTCAAAGCGCTTCACTGTGCTTGGGCCTTCAGCCAACCTAACATCGGCCACCGACGACAACGGAACAGAAACGCCCGTTGATGTTGGCAATTTAAGGTTGGCAATTTCAGAGAAAGACGTTCGTGCAGATTCCGGAATTTGAACACGAATCGGTATCAGCCTGTCGCCATCGCTAAACTTCGCAAGCAGTGGGCCAAAGTCACCAATGGTGGCAACGCGCACAGCCTGAGAAATCGCTTGAGCTGTTACACCCAATTGAGCGGCTTCAGCGGTTTTTGGCGTAATCTGCAATTCAGGCCGCGTTAGGGCACCTTGCGACATGGGGGCCCGCAGTTTGGGATTTTTGCGCAAGGCTGCTTCTAAATCGCCCGCCGCTTGGCGAAGCGCAGCAGGATCGTTCGACAGCATGTTGAATTCAACTTCACGTGCGCCACGCGGATTGATCTTGGCCCACTGCACGTCTGGCAAGTTGGAAAGTTTTGGCAAAACCTCATCCTCAATCATGGATTGCGATTTTACACGGCCATCCCATGCCACTTGCGGCAGATGCAAACGAGAGGCCAAGGGGTTCCACATATTGGGCAGAATGCCAACATCGCGGTGGCGCAAATTAACATAGATGGATGCGCGGCGCGGTTCTGCTGTGCCAGTTGGCGAAGAGCCGCCCAACACAAACACTTGTGTCACTTCAGAATTTTGCCGAACGATATTTGCCATTTTATCAGTTGTGGCTTGGGTATCTTCCAGCTTTGTGCCCGGCGGCAATTCTACGGACAAAACAAAGCGTGAGTTATCGTCCTTCGGGATAAAGCCTGAAGGCAAAAGCGGGAAGAGTTGTGTTGCAACCATCAAAACGCCAAAACTTGTGGCCACTGTGGCGTAACTCATCAAATTTGAACCGCCAGCAGCGACTGAGTCTGAACTGCCAACAATAGCCCGTTTGATCATACGATAGATGGTGCGTACAACCAATGTGGCCAACAATGTAAGCCCGCCAAACATTCCAAGATAGGCTACAGCAAGGCAGAAAAATTCTACTATAGACAGCGCAAACGTAGCGCCCGTTCCATGCAATACCACTACGAGATTATTGCCGCGGATAAACGTGAACGCAATTCCAGGCAACGGTGATACCACAGCAACAATCCAAAGCCATTTGGTGCTGAGCTGTGTTGCTTCAAGGTTTAACAGATGCAACACGCCGATATAGGTTCGCATCAGCAAGCCAGGCTTATGTTCTTCATGGGGAATGGGCTTCATCAGATAAGCTGCCATCATTGGCGTGATCAACCGCGCCACAATCAGCGAGAAGAACACAGCCACTGCGACTGTCATGCCGAACTGTTTGAAATATTGCCCGGCAATGCCACTCATAAACGACACAGGAACGAAGATCGAGATGATCGACATGGTGATGGCAATAACTGCCAAACCAATTTCGTCGGCCGCTTCCATCGATGCGCGATAGGGCGTTTTGCCCATGCGCATATGTCTGGCAATATTTTCAATTTCAACAATCGCGTCATCAACCAGAATACCCGTGGCCAAAGTAATGGCCAAAAATGATACAAGGTTAAGCGAGAAGCCCAACAAACTCATCACCCAGAAGGTGGGGAAAGCTGACAAAGGCAAAGCCACTGCAGAAATCAACGTGGCACGAATGTTGCGCAAGAAGATCAGCACCACAAACACCGCCAACAACGCGCCTTCAATAAGGCCTTCCATTGCGGCTTTATAATTGCCGTAGATGAAATACACGGTGTCATCAACCAGCGAGAAGCTTGCCGCACCTTTTGACTCTGCAGTTAAAGACGCAATCTTATCAGTCACACGCGTTGCAACTTCGGTGGAACTGGCACCCTTGGCGCGGAAGATTGAGAAGGTAACAACGCTTTCGCCATTGTAGCGCGCGAAAGTTTTTTGTTCGCTCGATGAATCGACAACACTGCCCAAATCGCCAAGGCGCGCATATCGACCGCCCGCCAATACAATTTTAGTGTCTTTCAAATCATTCAAAGATTTTGCGCCACCCAATGTGCGAATGGCTTGCTCAAAGCCACCAATATCGCCTTTGCCAGCGCCGAAATCAGCGTTGGTGGCGGCCAATTGGCTGTTAACCTGTGATGCAGTTATGCCAAAGGCTTGCAGTTTTTGGGGTTCAAGGTTAATGCGAATTTCACGATCAACACCGCCATACCGTTCAACGCGGCCCACGCCGTTAATGCTTTGCATCTGGCGTTTGACAACATCATCCACATACCAAGACAACTGTTCAAGCGTCATGCCTGGGGCTTTAACGGCATAGGTTTGGATGGCCTGACCTTCAACGTCGATGCTTTGAATGATTGGTTCATCCACGCCCGCGGGCAAGTTGCCACGAATGCGCGCAATGGCATCTTTCACATCTTGCAAGGCTTTTTGCGTTGCCACTTCAAGGCGAAATTCAACTGCGGTTACTGATGATCCATCAGACAGCGTTGAAGACATATGCTTCACGCCAGAAATACCCGCCACGGCATTTTCGATAATCTTGGTGACTTGGGTTTCCAGTTCGGATGGCGTTGAGCCTTGTTGGCCAACGGTGACGGCAATAATCGGCACGTCAATGTTGGGGAACTGTTCAATCGGTAATTTATTGAAGCTGGTAACACCAACAACCATCAACACAAAGAACAGCAGAATTGCTGGAATTGGATTTCTGATCGACCATGCAGAAAAATTAAAATTCATAAGACCCACCTGTCCTTATTGAGCAGATATTTTTACGGGAGTGACGGCATCGCCATCACGCACAAAACTTCCGGCGCGGGCGACAAATGTTTCACCAGCCACAACACCGTCAGTAATTTCAATGTCGTTGGTGCCCACAAGGCCAGTTATAACTTTGCGAACTTGCACCTTGCCATCTTTTACAATTTGCACAGTGGGGCCGTTATCACCAAAGGTTACGGCAGTCAGCGGCAGGGCCACGCCATCAGCGGCGGCCAAAGAAATTTTGGCCCGGCCAAATGTTCCCAGCGGAATGCGCACATCATCGCCCAAGCGAATATGGGCAAGGCCGATGCGGGTTGATTGATCAACCGAAGGTGAAAGCAATTTCACTTCGCCTTCAAACGGCTTGTCATAGCCATTCACAGTAATTGAAGCCTTCTGGCCAATTTTGATGCGCGGCAAATCTGATTCCGGAATTTCGGCCAGAAGCTTCACAAAGCCATTGGCAACAATTTCATACATCGGAGATTTTGAACCTGAGGCAATGCCGCCAATTTGCACGGTGCGCTTGGAAATATAACCATCCACCGGGGCCTTAATTTCTGTGCGGGCTTTGCTGAGTTGCAGGGCGTCAATTTGCGCCTGGATAACTGCACGGTTGGCCTTGTTCGTAGACAATGCCAGCTTGGCACCATTCAACGACGCGTTGGCCAATTCAAAGGTTGCTTCAACTTGGTCAAAGGTTTGCTGCGTGGCAACACCGCTGGTGCGAAGTTTTTTCGTACGTTGCAAATCAGAGTCTGCCTTATCGAGCGAGATCTGCGCTTGCGAGATGGAGTTCTTGGCCTGCTCTAAACTGGCATCGTTTCCGGCCAAGTTTGCCTGAGCCTGTTCAATTTGAATATCAAGAGACGCGCCATCAAGCTTTGCCAAAACTTGCCCCTTGGTCACTTTATCACCTTCTTCAGCCAAAAATTCAGTAACTGCCAAGCCTTCAATCAATGGCGAAACCAAAACCAACTCGCCCGCAGCAAAGCTGCCTGTAACGTTCAAATCTTCAGCAATTGGCTTTTTCTCTGCAACCATCACCGAAATAGAAGGCGGGGCTGGCGCATCAGCGGCCGCAAATGCTGTTCCGCCTAAAAGTTGCAACGCCAAAGCGCCAATGATCAATGATTTTTTCATTTCCGTTCCCTGTTTCATTCTGCCGCTTTTAAAATTGGCTTTTTAAGTTCTGGATTGCATTCTTCAAGATAATTCGCCGCAGCCCGCAACACCGTTCTGCCATAGCCCGACACAAAAGACGCACCCGGCAAATTAGACATTTCATCCGCACAATTTTCGATACGCGCCAAATCTTCCATCAGATCGGAATGTTGTTTGGCCATTGCGCGATGTATATCTTGTTTACTCAACAAATGTTGCAACAACATCTCAAACAGAAATTCCGACTTATATTTGTCACGCGCTGGCACCACGCTCAAACTTTTGGCCAAAACCGCACGGCCAAGTTCAGTTGTGGCATAAACCTTTTTGTCTGGCCTTCCCGATTGCTCTTCAGAACGCACGGAAAGCAGGCCTTCAGCATTCAATTGGGTCAAGGCCGGGTATATCGAGCCATAGCTGGCGTCGATGAAATGATTGAAGACACCTTCTTCAATCTCTTTTTTAATTTCATAGCCTGAGGCTTCCTGCAATGACAGAATGCCCAGACAAAGGGTTCTAATGTTCATTTTATACCGTGATGATATATAACAAGCTGATATATGCCAAACCGCTATAGGTCAACCAGCGATTTGTCAAGCTTTATGCTGCGTTGCACAATTTTTAGGCCTAAATGCACAGTTTTTCGCCCAAAATAACCAATTGTAACACTTGTCATCATGGGTGCGCTTGTTTATGACGAAAGGCAACCTCGGCATTGAACGGGGATAAACAAGTCGTCTTAGGGGGTTTGCGTTGGGGATTGTCGGTCAATTATTTGATTGGAACTATCAGTATTTTGTTCAGCAGCTTATTAACGGGCTAACGCTCGGGTCAATTTATGGGTTGATCGCCATCGGTTACACGATGGTTTATGGCATCATCGGCATGATCAACTTCGCCCATGGCGATGTGTTCATGGTGGGAAGCATGGTTTCCTTCATCGTGATTTTGATGTTGGGTGTAACTGGCGGCTCTGGTTCATTTACCATTATCTTGGCTTTAGCCCTGGTCATCGTTATCGCAATGCTGATTGCGGCAATTTACAATTGGACAATCGAGCGCGTGGCTTATCGGCCATTGCGTGGTTCATTTCGATTAGCGCCGTTGATTTCGGCGATTGGTATGTCCATTGTGTTGCAAGAGTTTGTGCGCATTGCCCAAGAAGGTCGCTCCAAACCCATTCAACCCATTGTGACAGGCAAGTTAGAACTGATGACGCGGGTGAATGGTGCCCAATCATTTGTTGTGACCATTTCCAACATGCAGATTTTGGTGATTATTTCTACACTCATATTGATGACGATTTTTACCTTGATCATTCAACGCACATCTTTGGGCCGCGCCCAACGGGCTTGTGAGCAAGATACGAAGATGGCTTCGCTGTTGGGCATTAATGTGGATCGAACCATTTCCATCACCTTCATTTTGGGCGCAATGCTTGCGGCCTATGCGGGCATGATGTTCTTTTTATATTACAACACCACTGACTTTTTCGTGGGCTTTCTTGCAGGCATCAAAGCGTTCACTGCGGCTGTTCTGGGCGGCATTGGTTCCATCCCGGGCGCCATGCTTGGCGGCTTGGTGATTGGCTTTATTGAAGTGATGTGGTCGGCTTATTTCTCTGTGGAATACAAAGACGTTGCGGCCTTCACTGTTTTGGTAATCGTATTGATATTCATGCCACAAGGCCTGCTCGGCAAGCCAGAAGTGGAAAAGGTTTAAGCCATGTCTGCACCTGTTAAAAATTCTTCCGCTGGCTCCGACGCAAAAGTTCTGGATGCTGCTGCTATTGCCAAAGATCTTCTCGGCACACTGCTGATCACCGCTTTAATTTTGGTTCCCATCGTCGCTATTCGCACACAGCTCGATCAAGGTATTTTGACGTGGCACACGCGATTTGGCTTGGCTGCAACGCTTGCCGCAATTGTTGTGGGCGTTCGCGGATTTTTGCATGTGTTTGTGTGGAATCGGGCTGCCGCCAACGCTTTGAAGCCTGCGGCTGAAAGTGCGACAAAGGTAAAAGGGCCAAGCTTGGGCGATCAGATTGGTCCCTATGTTGCGCGCGGGCTTTTAATTTTTGGTTTGGTGTTGCCGATTTTTGCTTATTTCAACATCACACCTTGGGGTGACAAGCGCACGCTTGATTTGGCAATTTACATTCTCACCTACATCATGCTCGGCTGGGGACTTAATGTGGTTGTGGGTTTGGCTGGTTTGCTTGATCTGGGCTACGTCGCATTCTATGCCGTTGGGGCATATGCCTACGCACTGTTATCAACGGTGTATTTTCCGATTTGGTTTGGAAGTGGCATCGTGCCTTATGCATTCTATATCACGCTGCCAATTGCAGGTTTGCTTGCGGCGCTGTGGGGTGTCATTTTAGGTTTTCCCGTATTACGATTGCGTGGCGACTATTTGGCCATCGTCACCCTGGCATTTGGTGAAATGATCCGCTTGGTGTTGATCAACTGGTTCTCGTTCACGCAAGGGCCGCAAGGTATCAACGTGCCGAAAGCTACATTCTTTGGCTTGCCCTTTAAAGATGGACCAGGCAGCTTTGCGGACTTCTTCCACATTACCTATGATCGCATTCACTTTTACATCTTCCTTTATTACGTTATTTTGGCCATGGCGCTTGTGACATATTTCGTCACAAAACGCCTGCGCCGCTTGCCCATTGGCCGGGCTTGGGAGGCGTTGCGTGAAGATGAAATTGCCTGTCGTTCGCTTGGCATCAACACCACCAACACCAAGCTTACGGCTTTTGCGATTGGTGCGATGTTTGGTGGCTTTGCCGGAAGCTTTTTTGCGGCGCGCCAAGGGTTTGTTTCACCTGAGTCGTTTGTTTATATCGAAAGCGCGTTGATTTTGGCCATCGTGGTATTGGGTGGTTTGGGCTCGCAAATTGGCATTGTGTTTTCTGCCACGGCTATCATGGGATCGTTTGAAGTGTTCCGTGAAATGAATTGGCTGAAAGCGGTTTTGCCTGCGGGAACTGAACCCATTCAATTTCGCATGTTGGCGGTTGGTTTAGCCATGGTGCTCATGATGCGCTTCAGGCCACGCGGCTTTGTGACCAAACGCGAACCCACAGTTTATTTGAAAGAGAAAAAGGCCGTTTCCGGCGATCTCGTTGCTGAAGGACACGGCTGATGCTTAGACCTTGGAACCAAAATCCTGAACTTGAAGTTCAGCACCTTACCATGCGCTTTGGCGGGTTAACCGCTATTGGTGACTTATCTTTCAATGTGGCTAAAAAGCAAATCACCGCATTGATCGGCCCGAATGGTGCAGGCAAAACCACGGTGTTCAATTGCATCACTGGTTTTTACAAACCCACCGAAGGCATGATCAAATTGAACCATGACAACGGCAAAGAATTTTTGCTGGAGCGCATGGATGATTTTAGAATCACCCGCTTTGCCAAAGTGGCCCGCACATTTCAAAACATTCGATTGTTCTCTGGCATGACATTGTTGGAAAACTTGATGGTGGCCCAACACAACAGCCTGATGAAAAGTTCGGGCTGGACAATTGGGGCCCTTCTTGGAACTGGCGGTTATAAACGCGCTGAAAATGAAGCCATCGAAACCTGCAAATATTGGCTCAACAAAGTGGGCTTGATTGATCGGGCTGATGATCCGGCGGGCGATCTATCATACGGCGCACAACGCCGCTTGGAAATTGCGCGCGCCATGTGCACAGGCCCTCGCCTGTTGTGTTTGGATGAACCTGCTGCTGGTTTAAATCCGCGTGAGTCTGAAGAATTGAACAAACTGCTTTTATCGGTTCGTGATGATCACAACATGGCAATTTTGTTGATTGAACATGACATGAGTGTGGTGATGGGCATTTCAGACCATATCATCGTGCTCGACTATGGTCGCAAGATTGCAGATGGAACTCCGGTTGAAATTAAGTCTGACCCTGCGGTTATTCGCGCTTACTTAGGCGTTGAAGATGAAGAAGATGGGGCAGATGGCAAAGCAGCGGCCGCCGTTATCCACGAAGCGATTGATCACCAGCCGGTTTCTGACGAAACGTTGTCGGCCGTGCTGGAAACGCCGATGGCCCCAGTTGAAAAAAAGCCCCGAAAACTCGCTGTGAAGGTTGCTGCGAAACCGGTTGCCAAAAAGGCCGTTGCGCCAAAGAAAGGAGCCCGCAAATGAGCGAGATCCTGTTAAAAGGCACAGGCGTTGAAACGTTCTATGGCAAAATTCAAGCCTTAAAGGGCGTGGATTTTGAAGTTCATCAAGGCGAAATTGCCACGGTGATTGGCGCCAACGGTGCAGGTAAATCCACTTTGATGATGACAATTTGTGGAACGCCGCGCGCCAGAGCCGGAAGCATTGTTTTTAATGGCGTTGATATTACCGCCATGCCCACGCATGAAATTGTGCATTTGGGCATTGCGCAATCGCCAGAAGGCCGCCGCATTTTTCCGCGCATGAGCGTTTTTGAAAACTTGCAAATGGGGGCTACTGTCAACAATCTGCAAAACTTCGAAGAAGACTTACCCAAAATCTTCAATCTTTTTCCACGCCTGGAAGAACGCCAGCAACAACGCGCAGGCACACTTTCAGGCGGCGAACAACAGATGTTGGCCATTGGGCGGGCGCTGATGGCAAGGCCAAAGCTTTTGCTGCTCGACGAGCCATCGCTGGGTTTGGCACCCATCATTGTGAAGCAAATTTTTGCGGCCATCAAAAAATTGAATGTGGAAGTAGGTTTAACGGTGCTTTTGGTTGAACAGAACGCCTTTAACGCCTTGAAATTGGCGCATCGGGCCTATGTGATGGTGAATGGAAAAATCACCATGTCAGGCACAGGGGCTGAACTTTTGAAGCGGCCAGAAGTGCGCGCCGCTTATCTGGAAGGGGGCCATTGATGTCGCTTTTTGTAGAGCAAAATATGTGGGTATTTTTAATCCTCACTGTCATCATGGGCGGCGGCGCTGCGTTTATGGCCGGGCGCAATGTGGCCCAAGGCTGGAAATCCCCTGCGCTGTTGTTTGTCTATATGTTGATATTTGGTGCTGGTTTAAGGTTTTTGCACTACGCATTGTTTCACGCAGATCTTGTCTCGCTACAATACTATATCAGCCAAACTGCGGTGGTAATGGCGTTTGCTTTTCTGGGCTATCGCACCACGCTGGCCAACCTCATGACAGAAAAATATCCATGGCTTTTTGAAAAGTCCGGCCCACTGGGCTGGCGCAAGAAAGCATAATGACGAAATTGGTGAAGGGGGCATCGCTTTTCCCTTTCCAATCCGATCCACTTTGGGCAAGATCATTCCCAAGGGGTGGTATACCTCGACGTTAAATTGATCACTTTATATCAGGGAGACTAACTTATGAAGAAACTTGTTCTCACCGGAATTGCATTCAGCTTTGCTGCTGCACTTTCCGCATCATCAGCTTTGGCTGATATTACCATTGCAACCGTTGGCCCAATCACTGGCCAACTTGCTGCACTGGGCGAACAATATAAGCGCGGCGCTGAAATGGCCGTTGCAGATATCAACGCAGCTGGTGGCGTGAACGGCGAAAAGCTTGTTCTCGAAATCGGTGATGATGCTTGCGATCCAAAGCAAGCTGTTGCTGTTGCCAACCAAATGGCTTCAAAGAAAGTAAAGTTTGTTGCTGGTCATTTGTGCTCAGGCTCATCGATCCCGGCTTCAAAGGTTTATGCTGAAGAAGGCATTTTGCAAATTACGCCAGCTTCCACAAACCCCAAGTTCACTGACGAAGGTGACTGGAACGTGGCACGCGTTTGCGGCCGTGACGATGCTCAAGGCCTTGTT
>JAYUHQ010000067.1:0-6126 GCA_043766895.1 Aestuariivirga sp. | reverse complement strand
AGACGAAAAACTGAAATGCGGCGAGAACACCTTGAACAATTGTCCATTTGGAAGAATCACGGCGCAAGCGCTCTTCGGCGCTGTAGAGGCCTTGTCTTGCAGACAATTGTCTTGGATTATTCATTTATCTCCCCGAGCCCGCTTCTGTTTTGATGTTTCTGAGCGGGGCTTCGAAATGAGATTAGAACTATTTTTGACAATGTGTCAACTTATCTTGACGTCTAGTTTAATTGACACTATATGGTAATTGTCCGACATTGGAGATGCACCTGTCAATTTTACTTGACGTTGAGAATTTTCCGGTGTGAAATTACCCTTTAAGAACAGGTCAGCATCTTTAAAGACTGGCGTTCTGGGAGGGGCAAGCAATGTCGAACGAATTGCAGCAGGTCCGCGTCAACCGGCAAGATGTTGGGATTGAGCGTTTAAAAACGTTCACCACTCCGCTTGCTGCTGTGGTGGCAACACCTACTGAGAGTCGTTTGCAAGATTTTGCGTCCGTGATTGAAAATATTATCGTGCCACGCCTTTTAATGAGCCATGTGAACAACAACAATTCATTGGCAAATGAAAAAGTATCGCTTCGAAACGTGGCCGTTTCTGATTTTATTAAACTAACAACGCAAGATGATCCTACAGTTGCGATTGAATATGTGAGGCATTTGATGGCCAACGGCGTTCCATTCCAAGACGTGCTTCTCGAGCTTATGGCTCCGGCTGCCCGCGTTTTGGGCGAACGCTGGGAACAAGACCAAACAAGCTTCGTGGAAGTAGCGCTTGGTGTGGCACGAATGCACCGCATTTTGCGCGAATTTGATGGCGTGCCTTCACATTTGTGGAGCGATGCGGGCTTTGGCCGCCATGCGCTTTTGTTGCCGGCACCGGGCGAACTACATTCATTTGGCCTAAGATTAGTGCAAGAGTTTTTGTTGCGTGAAAGCTGGACAGTGACCAACCAACCGGTGGCCAATGTTGAGCAACTGGGTGATTTGGTTGCCTATGATTTTTATGATATTGTTGGGCTGTCTTTAAGTGGTCAAACGAATGTTCAATCATTTTTGGAATCTATTCGGGTGATTCGTCAAAAGTCGAAGAACCGGCATGTTAAAATTATTGTCGGCGGCCATCTTTTTGTCGAACAGCCAGAGTTAATTGAGTCTTGTGGTTCAGACGCCTACGCCGTAGACGCACCTGCAACCGTTACTATTGTCAACGGTTGGGCAAATCAATTGTCCACCGTGGCACGAAGGGAATTATAAATTGACGAGTTTCGCAGGTGCATCGGGTTCCCCGGTTTATGATCCCGCAATCGGGTTGCAAGATCCAGGATTGGTGGCCTCCATTTTATCAACAGCTGTGGATGTTACAATTTTGATGACCAGTGAGGGCATCATCTGTGATCAAGTTATAGCGACGCCAGATATGCCGCGCAGCTTGTTTACGGGCTGGCCGGGCAAAGCACTATCGGATACAGTAACAGTTGAAAGCCGCCCCAAAATTGAGCAGTTGTTGGGCGAAGCCGGCAATGGTTCGCCTCGCTGGCGGCAGGTTAACCACCCCATGCATGGTGGCCTTGATATTCCTATCAGCTATAGCATGGTTAAAGCAGGCCCAAATGGCCATATCATTGCCATTGGCCGCGATATGAGCACGGTTGCCCAGTTGCAACATCGGTTGCTTTCAGCCGAGCAAGCAGTTGAACAAGAATATCAACGCCTGCGCAATTCTGAAACACGTTTTCGCGTTTTGCTGCAATCGGCAACAGATGCAATCATGATTGTGGATGCAAGGTCTGGCCGCGTTGCGGAATGCAATGCAGCTTCGGCCAGCCTTCTTAGTCGGCCACTCAAGCGCATCGAAGGTGCTTCGTTGGAAGATGTGTTCAGCGCGGAAGATTGGTCGGCTATTAAAGCTTCTCTCGATGGCTTGCGCACGTCTGGCCGCACCGACGATATTGTGTTGCGCCCTACGGCAGAACGCCAACAGGCGGTGCTTTCATTCAGCATGTTCCGCCAAGAAAATTCCACTTATTATTTGCTTCGCATGGTGCCGCACGCCATTGGCACATCGGCTGTTGTGTTGCCCAAAGCCCAATCAAAAGTGGTCAAGATCATCAGCGAAATGCCCGATGGTTTTATCGTAACCGATACAGACATGAAAATTCTGACCGCAAACTCAGCGTTTTTGGAATTGGTGCAGCTGGCATCTGAAGAACAAGCCCGCGGCATGTCACTGGATACTTGGCTTGGTCGGCGTGGAATTGACATCGGCCAGATGATTAGCCAGCTGCAAGACAAAGGCGAAATTCGCAATTTCCACACCATCATTCGCGGCCAGTTTGGGGCTGTGGAAGATGTGGAAGTTTCTGCGGTGGCGGTGACAGAAGGTGAAACGCCGTGCTTTGGTTTTGCCTTGCACCATGTAAGCCGCCAATCCGCGAATTTGAAAAAGCAAGATCAAGGTCTGCTGCGTTCTGTTGATGAATTCACCAAGCTTGTGGGCAAGGTTCCACTGAAAGAATTGGTGCGTGAGTCGACCGATATTATTGAGCGCTTGTGCATCGAAGCAGCCCTTCAAATGAACGGTGATAATCGTGCCAATGCCGCAGAAATGCTCGGGTTGTCGCGCCAAAGCTTGTATGTGAAGCTGCATCGTTATGGCATTGACGATATGGCGCTGTCAGAATTGGCAAATTGACGATCAAAAGTGTAAATCTGAATTGACACTTTAAGGTGTTGGCACTATCTTTTTTTGATGGACAATTCCATTGCCACACCCTCTGCTGCTTCCACGCCAAGTTTGCGCGCCAGCCTTGAATTATTAAAGCCTGTTACGTGGTTTGCGCCCATGTGGGCTTATGGCTGTGGCATTGTTTCTTCAGGCGTTTCGATCAGCGATCATCTGTGGACATTGTTGGCGGGCATTGTGCTGTGTGGGCCTTTGGTTTGCGGCACATCGCAAGCCTGCAATGATTGGTATGATCGTCATGTTGATGCCATCAATGAACCACACCGGCCAATTCCATCAGGCCGCATTCCGGGTCGCTGGGGGCTTTACATTGCGCTGGGGTGGACAGTTCTTTCCCTTCTTGTGGCCTATTCGCTAGGCCTTTGGGTTTTCTATTCCACAATTTTCGGCTTGCTTATGGCATGGGCCTATAGTGCGCCGCCATTGCGTTTGAAGATGAATGGCTGGTGGGGCAACAGTGCTGTTGGCCTGTGTTATGAAGGCCTGCCGTGGTTTACGGCTGCTGCCGCGATGGTGGCGGCAAGGCCCACCAATGAAGTAATTATTCTTGCGCTTCTCTACAGTTTGGGCGCGCATGGAATTATGACGTTGAATGATTTCAAAGCGGTTGAAGGTGATAAGCAAATGGGCATTGCCTCTTTGCCCGTGCAGCTGGGCCAAGACAATGCCGCCAAGCTTGCCTGTGTTGTCATGGCATTGCCGCAAGTTGCTGTGGTTGGGCTTTTATCACATTGGAACCGCCCGTTTTATGCAGGCTTGGTGGCAATTTCGCTGGGCCTGCAAGTGATGTGCATGTTGCGGCTTGTGGATGATCCAAAAAAATATGCGCCTTGGTATAATGCCACAGGCGTTACACTTTATGTCTTGGGCATGTTGGCATCGGCCATTGCCATTCGTGGAGGGCTGTGATGGCTGAAAAATCTTTGGGCTGGCTTGGCATTGCGCGTTTTGGGCTGGTGCAAGCTTCATTGGGCTCGATCGTGGTGTTGACCACAACCACCATCAATCGGGTGATGGTGGTTGAGCTTTCAATGTTGGCGATTATTCCGGGTTTACTGGTTGCATGGCATTATGGCTTGCAAGTGTTGCGCCCGCGCTGGGGCCATGGTTCCGACAACGGCGGCAAGCGTACGCCTTGGATTATTGGCGGCATGGCAACATTGGCCTCGGGTGGTTTTCTTGCCGCCGTTGCGGTTTGGCTTGCCTCTAGTTTTTATTGGGCTGGATTGGCTTTGGCCACGCTGGCCTTCACCTTGATTGGCATTGGCGTGGGCGCTGCGGGCACATCGCTTTTGGTGTTGCTGGCCGAAACTGTAAAGCCGGAACGGCGGGGCGCTGCCGCCACCGTTGTTTGGACCATGATGATCATGGGCTTTATTTTAACAACAGTTGTTGCTGGCCGTTTTCTTGATCCCTTCTCCATGAAGCGGCTGGTGAGCATCGATGCAATTGTTACCATCACCGCATTTATGCTCAGCGTGATTGCCGTGTGGGGCATCGAAACAAAACACGTAAAAAAATTCGAACCAAAACCTGAGTCAGAAAAGGTAAATTTCGGCGATGCGTTGAAAGACGTTTGGCAAGATAGAGACGCGCGCCGTTTTGCAATTTTTGTTTTTGTTTCAATGGTGGCCTACAGCGCACAAGAATTAATTGTTGATCCATTCGCGGGCTTTCTGTTCAATTTCACGCCGGGCCAATCCACATCGCTGTCGGGAACCCAACACAGCGGCGTTCTCATGGGCATGATTTTGGTGGGCGTTGCCTCGTCTTTCGCCAGCCGCGCCAAAGCCTTGGCTTTGCGCAATTGGACAGTGATTGGATGCGTTCTATCGGCTTTGGCCTTGGTGGGATTGGTGGGCGCTGCCACGGTTGGGGCGGCTTGGCCTTTGAAGCAAAATATTTTTGCGCTTGGTTTTTCCAACGGCATGTTTGCAGTTGCCGCCATAGGTTCAATGTTCAGCGCGGCGGCCGGCCAATCATCGCGTGAAGGCATTCGCATGGGGTTGTTTGGCGCGTCGCAAGCCATTGCCTTTGCTGCTGGCGGTTTTCTGGGCACCATTACGGTCGACATTCTCAAGGCCCTCACCCATTCCAATGCCTTCAGCTATGGCAGCGTATTTGGGCTTGAAGCAGGTTTGTTTATCATTTCAGCTTTTCTTGCGGTTCGCATCGGTGCGCCGCAAACCTCATCATCACAGAAATTTATTTTGGCGGCCCAACCATGAATGAAACCTTTGATATCATCGTGGTGGGCGGCGGCCCTGCCGGAGCCACAACAGCCCAGTTAACGGCAAAGGCCGGAAAACGAGTTTTGCTGCTCGACCGGGGGGGGCGCATCAAGCCATGTGGGGGCGCTGTGCCGCCACGCCTTATTCGAGATTATGAAATTCCAGCACATCTGATCGTGGCGCGCATTGATGCGGCGCGCATTGTTTCACCCACCGGCAGGCTTGCGCATATGCCCGTTGATGGCAGCTATGTGGGCATGGTTGACCGCCAAGATTTTGATGAATTTTTGCGTGCGCGCGCGGCAGAGCATGGCGCAACGCGGGCCACGGGAACTTACACCAAATCCACCCGCGATAAAGATGGCACCTTGCGCATCCACTATGAATTGAAAGATGGCACAGAACAATCAGCGCGCACCAAACTTGCGATTGGCGCTGATGGCGCTTTGTCGAAATTGGGGCGCGACCATATTGAAAGCGCACATAAAACCAAATTGGTTTTTGCCTATCATGAAATTGTTGAGCGGCCAGAATCCGCCGACACCTATGCCGCTGACCGATGTGATGTCTATTACAACGCGCGTTATTCCCCTGATTTTTATGCCTGGGTCTTTCCCCACGGCAAAACTGCCAGCATTGGCACGGGTAGTGCTCACAAAGGTTTTGCCCTGCGTGAAGCCGTGGCCAAGTTACGCCTTGATGCGGGTTTGGCCGATAGCAAAACCCTTCGCAAAGAAGGCGCACCCATTCCGTTAAAACCTCTGAAGCGATGGGACAATGGCCGCGATGTTTTATTGGCTGGCGATGCCGCTGGTGTTGTGGCACCTGCATCTGGCGAGGGCATTTATTATGCCATGTTGGGCGGCGAATTGGCGGCAGACACAGCGTTGGAGTTTTTAAAAACCGGTGATGCCAGAGCACTTTTGCAGGCCCGCAAAAGGTTTATGCGTGCGCATGGCATGATTTTTCGTGTGCTTGGTGTGATGCAACATTTCTGGTATGGCAGTGATGCAAGGCGCGAGCGTTTTGTAAGCATGTGTCGCGACAAAGATGTTCAACGATTGACGTGGGCCGCTTATACCGAAAAGAAATTACAAAAGGCCGGAGCAATGGCACACGCACGAATTTTCTTTAAAGATATGGCCCA
>JAYUHQ010000066.1:0-16340 GCA_043766895.1 Aestuariivirga sp. | reverse complement strand
CGCCAAGGTTTAAAATAAATTCCACTTCTTTTTGAGCAAATTCATCAACTGATTTATAAGCGGCAATACCAAATTCGTTCAGGCCGCCGGACTTTTTGCGGGCTTCAAAAATTTCAACGTCATGGCCATGCATCGCCAAGCGATGGGCGCATGCCAAGCCAGCGGGGCCAGCGCCCACAACCGCTATCTTTTTGCCGCTTGATGCAGCGCGCGTGAAAGGATGCTTGTCGCCCATGGCTTGATCGGTGGCATAGCGTTGCAGCAAGCCAATTTTCACTGGCTTGCCTTCGGCATGTTCGCGCACGCAGGCTTCTTCACACAAGGTTTCTGTGGGGCAAACCCTGGCGCACATGCCGCCCAGAATATTTTGATTAAAAATGGTTTTTGCAGCGGATTTCGGGTGGCCTGCCTGAATTTCACGAATGAACAATGGAATGTCAATCGATGTGGGGCAGGCTTTCATGCAGGGCGCATCATAACAGAAATAACAACGATCTGATTCCACTAAGGCTTCATGGGCCGAAAGCGGGGGGTGAAGATCAGCAAAATTTGCTGCCAATTCTGTCTTTTTTAGTCGGCCCGCCACAATATTTGGCTCTTTGGATGAAGACATTATCTGCTCCTCGCTCACCTTAAATCCGATGATGGCTGATTTTGTTCAAATGGTCAAATTTGTCGATTTTGTAGACGTGGCCAAACTTTGGGGTTACATATGTATGACAAATAGCAACAGGGCATCCGTCATGAGCAATATAACAAAAAAACCACTTAAGCTTCGTTCGCAAAACTGGTTTGATAATCCTGATAATGCCGACATGACGGCGCTTTATTTAGAACGCTATCTCAATTACGGTTTCACTTTGGGTGAGTTACAAGGTGGCAAACCCATCATTGGCATTGCCCAGACCGGAAGTGATCTATCGCCATGCAATCGCAGCCATGTTGAATTGGCCAAACGCGTGCGCGATGGCATTATTGCAGCAGGTGGCGTTCCGTTGGAATTTCCAATTCATCCCATCCAAGAAACTGGAAAGCGCCCCACAGCGTCGCTGGATCGTAACCTGGCCTATCTCTCTTTGGTTGAAGTGCTTTATGGTTATCCGCTGGATGGCGTGGTTCTCACCATCGGCTGTGATAAAACCACGCCTGCTTGTTTGATGGCGGCGGCAACAGTGGATATTCCAGCCATTGCGCTTTCATCAGGCCCCATGTTGAACGGTGATTACAAGGGCCAACGCACAGGCTCTGGCACCATCGTGTGGCTTGCCCGCGAAAAACTGGCCACAGGCGAAATTGATTATAAAGGCTTTGTCGATTTAGTTGCTTCATCGGCGCCTTCGGCTGGTTATTGCAACACCATGGGCACGGCCACCACCATGAATTCGCTGGCCGAAGCTTTGGGCATGTCTTTGCCCGGCAATGCCGCAATTCCCGCACCGTATCGTGAGCGCGGGCAAATGGCCTATGAAACCGGCAAGCGCATTGTGGAAATGGTGGCGGAAGATTTAACCCCATCAAAAATTATGACGCGCAAAGCGTTTGAAAATGCCATCGCCATCAACACAGCCATTGGCGGCTCTACGAACGCGCCCAATCATTTGAACGGCATTGCCGCTTTGCTTGATATAAAACTAGAAGTGAAAGACTGGGAAACCCACGGTCATGACCTGCCGCTTTTGGTGAACTTGCAGCCAGCGGGAGAATATTTGGGTGAGGATTATCACCGCGCCGGTGGTGTGCCCGCGGTTGTGGCTGAACTTATTTCGGCAGACCGCATTCACCAAGATTGTATCACTGCCAACGGCAAAACTTTGGGTGAGAACTGCAAGGATAAATTTTCGTGGAACCGCAAAGTTATTCGCGCCTTTAATGAGCCTATCAAAAACAATGCCGGATTTAAAATGCTGCATGGCAATTTGTTTGAATCCGCCATCATGAAAACATCAGTGATTTCAGAAGAATTCCGCAACCGATATTTATCAAACCCTAAAGACCCTAATGCCTTTGAAGCCAAGGCCATCGTGTTTGATGGGCCGGAAGATTATCATGCCAATATCGACAATCCAAAATTGGGCGTTGATGAAAATACTATTCTCTTCATGCGTGGCGTGGGGCCCTTGGGCTATCCTGGTGCTGCTGAAGTTGTGAATATGCGTGCGCCAAATTACTTGCTTGAAAAGGGCATCCGCTCGCTTCCTTGCGTGGGTGATGGGCGGCAATCTGGCACATCAGGTTCACCATCCATTTTAAATGCTTCGCCTGAAGCAGCCGCAGGCGGTGGATTGGCGCTTTTGAAAAATGGCGACATGGTGCGCATTGATTTGAACACCGGCGATTGCAACATGCTCGTTTCAAAAGAAGAGCTGGCAACGCGCAAGGCGGAACTGGAAAAGAGCGGCGGTTATAAAGTGCCGCCATCGCAGACGCCGTGGCAGGAAATTTTCCGCAACACCACAGAACAATTGGCCCAGGGCATGATTATCAAGGGCTCTACCAAATTCCAACGCATTGCCAAAACCATGGGCATTCCAAGGGACAATCACTGATGCTTGAACTTAAATCAAACGGCCTTCGTGCGGTTTTTTCAGAAAACGGCGCAAGGCTTATGGCGTTGGAAGTGAACGGCGTTGACGTTGTTTTCGGCAATGAATTTAATTTTGATTTGGCCAAGGCCGATGCCTCTGCCGGTGCTGTGGTGGGGCGCTTTGCTGGCCGCATTTCCAAAGCTGAATTTCAGTTGGATGGTGAGATCCACAAGCTTGTGGCCAATCGTGATGGCTTTCAATTGCATGGCGGGCCGCATAATTTTGGCAATCAAAATTGGCAGTATAAGAAAAAAGGCAACGAGATCAGCTTCACCTTTGTAAGCCCTGATGGCGACCAAGGGTTTCCGGGTTTGATGCGCGCCATCGCCACGTATCGATTGGAAGGCAAGGTTTTGTCGCTGGAAATTTCAGCCACAACCACCAAGCCCACGGTGCTTAACCTCACCAACCACGCCTATTGGAATATGATGGGCCCCAGTGCTGGCAAAGACGCGGCCTTTGGCCAAGACATGCAAATGAATGCATCACATTATTTGCCGGTAACACCACAACTTTTGCCCACAGGTGAAATTGCTAAGGTTGAAGGCACGCGATATGATTTTAGAAAATTACGCAAAGTGGGCGAGGAATATGACAATTGCGTTTTGCTTGATGGCAAACGTGGCACCCTGAAACAGGCGTTGACACTGCGTGACCCGGCTTCAGGCCGCCGCATGGAAGTGTGGACAACCGAATGTGCTGTGCAATTTTATACAGCGATTCATTGGGATGATACGGTTGCAGGCAAACATGGCAACATGCTCAACCATCAGGCGATTGCTATTGAACCACAGAATTTGCCAGATGCGCCCAATCAATCGCATTTTCCATCTTCAGTGCTGCGGCCGGGGCAGACCTATCACAATCGTATTGAGTGGCGGTTTGGGTGAGGCGCTCATAGAAAATTATAAGGGTCAACATCCAACTGCAGGCTGAGTGAACCCTTGGGTTTTACATCACCAAGCCATGCACCCAAGAAGGCTTGCAAGTTTACATCGCGGTTGGCTTTGACCAACAATCGAAACCGATAGCGGCCGCGCACCATGGCAATGGGGGCAGGTGCCGGGCCTAACACTTGAATGCCTTCTGCAGCTGGTGACTTTAGGGCAACGTCTCGGGCAAAGCGTTGTGTTTCAATGGCATCTTTTCCAGAAATTACAATGCCTGCAAGACGGCCATGCGGTGGCAAACCCGCCATTTCGCGAATGCGTTTTTCACCCTCAAGATAAGCGTCTCGATCGCCCTTAACCAAAGCCTTCATCAAGGGATGTTGGGCCAAATAGGTTTGCACCAAAGCGCGCCCGGGTTTTTTTCCGCGCCCCGATCTGCCGGCCACTTGGGCAAGCAAGGCCCAAGTGCGTTCGCCCGCCCGTGGATCAGATGATTCCAAAGCCAAATCAGCATCGACAACACCCACCACCGTGAGATGGGGAAAATGGTGGCCCTTGGCCACAAGCTGTGTGCCCAACACCAAATTGAAGGCACCTTCTTCAACGCCTTTCAATGTATCACGCAAACTTTGTCCCCGTGCCAGATCGCTTGACAAGATTGCCACGCGCGCATCGGGAAACAGCCGTGTCACTTCTTCGGCCAAGCGCTCAATTCCGGGGCCAACGGGCACCAATTGGCCTTCAGTATGGCAAGACGGGCAGGCTTTGGGCACGGGTTCTACATGGCCGCAATGATGGCATTGCAATTGTTTGCGGAACCTATGCTCCACCATTGCTGCGGCACATTGTGGGCAATGCATGCGGTGGCCACAGGCCCTGCACAAAGTAAGGGGCGCAAAGCCGCGACGGTTCAAAAATAACAATGCCTGATCACCTGCCTGCAAGGTGGCGGCGGTATCATTGATCAGCGATTGCGAAAGCCATTGGCCAGATTCCAGTTTTTCGGCTGTCATATCAATGAGCGTGATTTCGGGAAGCTCTGGCCGCCCATGGCGATCTTTAAGCTTTACAACATCATACCGCAGGCGATCAACATTGACGAGGCTTTCAAGCGATGGCGTTGCTGATGATAGAACAACGGGAAATTTGCCAAGTGTGCCATAAAGCACAGCCATATCCCGGGCGTGATAGGGCACGCCCTCGTCTTGTTTATATGCGCTTTCATGCTCTTCATCGACCACAATCAAGCCTAGTTTTACCCAAGGCAAAAACAACGCTGACCTTGCACCCACAACAATGCGCGCCTCGCCCGAAGCCACCCCGCGCCAAACGCGTTCACGCTCACGAGGCTTCACGTCGGAATGCCATTGTGCAGGCTCCATGCCAAAGCGGCGTTCAACGCGGGCAATAAATTGAGCGGTTAGGGCGATTTCTGGCAACAGCAACAAAACCTGTTTGCCGGCGGCCAAGCTTGCTGCCATCGCCTCAAAATAAACCTCCGTTTTGCCTGAACCGGTGACGCCATCCAGCAAGGTGACGCCGTGTGCCCGTTTGGCCACCATTTGCCGCAGTGCTGCAGCGGCTACTTGTTGGTCGTTGTTCAATCTTAAGCCACCGGCATTCAGGTCTGGCTGGGCAAATTTGGCATGTGGCGGCAGGCCCACTTCTTTTAATGCGCCAAGGGCACCCAAAGCTTTCACGACACTGGTACCAACGCCCGATGCCCCAGCCAACTCTGCGGTTTTCATGGCAAAGCCATTGGCGGCCACTTCTAAAACGCGGGCACGTTGGGCGGTTAATTTGGTGGGCTTCACATCGCCCAAAATCCAAGCCTTCTGTAAGCGTGGGTCGTCCAGCGCTGCGGGAACGCGCATCACCATACGCAGAACATTGCCCATGGGTTCTAAATAATAGGCAGAGAGCCATTCGATAAACTTACGGTGCGTCTCACCCAACGCATCAGCGTCGCATTTGCGCGTGATGGCTTTAAGTTTCATGTTGGTTTGATTGGCATCACGCAGCGCCCAGACACAGCCAAAAATTTGGCGTGTGCCCAAAGGAACTTCAACGAAACTTCCCGGCTCTAACGCCATGTCCTCGGGAATGGCGTAGGAATAGGCTTGGCTTAAAGCCAAAGGCAAAAGCACGTCTGCGATTCTGGCGGAAGTTGCATTCATTTTGTCTGGAATAGACTTTGAAGGTCTCGTGTTCCAGCTCTATATCTAAGCCATGCTCAACCGCGTGAAACCCGAAGTTACTGAGATCGCATATTTAGAGCCTGCACTTTATGCCGCCAGGTTGCGTGACCAGAAAGATCTGATGCTGATGGAAAGTGTCATGCGCCATGAGCATTTGGGGCGTTGGTCTTTTCTGATGTGCAACCCGTCTGGCACATTGCGCGTGGAGAGGGGGGATGATGATACCGCGTTGCAAGTTTTACGCGAACGCCTGTTCGAGAATCAACACGAAACACTGCTGGACATGCCACCATTTCAAGGCGGCTATGCGGGCTTTGTGTCTTATGATTTTGGTTGGCAGCTGCAGAAGTCAAAGCACCCACCAAATTTTCAGCGCCTTTGCCCCGATATGATTTTTAATCGCTATGATACAATCGTCAGTTTTGACCATATGCAAGAGCGTGCCTTTATTGTTGGGCCGGATTTTGAACAGTATGAACGCCTGCTCAAACGCAAGCCCATGGCGCAGGGCTATTTTGAAATCAAGAATTGGCGATCCAATTTCACGCGCGATACCTATGAAAGCGCCATTCAAAAAACCATCGAATATATTTTAGCGGGCGATATTTTTCAGGCCAATATTACACAGTGTTTTTCAAGCGATATTCCAGATGGTTTTGATAGTTTTGCCTTCTATCAGAATCTGCGCCAGAAAAACCCGGCAACCTTCGCCAGCTATTTAGATTTTGGTGATGTAAAAATTGCATCAAGTTCGCCTGAGCGGCTGATTAAATTTGATGGCCACACACTTCAAGCCCGCCCCATCAAAGGGACAAGGCCGCGTGCTGAAAGCGCAGAGCGCGATGCAGCGTTGATGGCTGAGCTTTTGGCCAGCAGCAAAGACCGTGCTGAAAATGTTATGATTGTTGATCTTTTGCGCAATGATTTATCGCGCATTGCCAAACCCGGAACAGTGCAAGTGCCGGTTTTGTGTGGCCTTGAATCTTATGCCAATGTACATCATCTGGTTTCAGTGGTTGAAGCTGAAGCGCGCGACGATTGTTCCAGCATTGATGTTTTAAATGCGGTATTCCCCGGTGGGTCAATTACGGGGGCCCCTAAAATTCGTGCCATGGAAATTATTGCAGACTTAGAGGGCCAAGCGCGGGGTATCTATTGCGGGTCAATTGGATATTTGGGTTTTAACGGCGCCTGTGATTTTAACATTGCTATTCGCACAGCGCTGTTTGCTCATGGCAAAGCCATTGTGCAAGGTGGCGGGGGCATTACGGCGCGGTCTAACCCAAGCGAAGAGTATGATGAAAGCCTGACCAAGATCAGTCGCTTGATGAAGGCCTTTGCGCCATGATTTTGATTGTCGATAATTATGATAGCTTCGTATTTAACGTTGCGCGTTATTTCGAAGAGCTTGGACAGAGGGTTAAAGTGGTGCGCAATGATGCCGTTGTGGCGGCGGATTTGAACGCCAAAGCCATCGTCATATCTCCTGGCCCATGCACGCCGCACGAGGCGGGCGCATCACTGGAAATCGTGAAAGAATATTCTGGCAAATTGCCAATCTTAGGAATTTGTCTGGGTCATCAGGTGATTGGTGAAGTGTTTGGAGCTGTTGTAACGCGCGCCAAGCGGCCGCTGCACGGCGAAGCTTCTACCATACAACATGATGGCAAAGGCGTTTTTGCAGGTATACCACAAGGCTTTGCCGCAGGCCGTTATCATTCGTTGATCGTGGAGCAAATTGAAGGTACGGCATTGGATATTACAGCACGCGCCGAGAACGGCGAAGTGATGGGCTTGCAACATCAAAAGCATCTTACATTTGGCGTGCAGTTTCATCCTGAGTCTATTCTTACAGAACACGGATATCAGCTGTTGCGTAATTTTTTGAAGGTGGTGGCATGAGCGTTGTTTGGTACAATGGTGCCATTGTTGATCAGTTGAACTTGCAACCATCTGATCGTGGTTTGCTGTTGGGCGACGGAATATATGAAACCGTTGCGGTGCGGGCAGGAAAGCCAGTTTGGCTTGATGAACATATCACGCGGATGAAACATGCTGCCATGGAATTGGGTCTTAAATTTTCGGCAGAGCAAATTGAACTGGCTATCAAGGCTATATTACAAGAATCGCAGACCGAAACAGAAGTTTTGCGCATCACATTGACACGCGGCCCAACTGCGCGCGGTCTTGCGGCCGAGGGTTTGACCAGCAGTTTGGTTGTCAGTCTCAATGCCTTTGACCGCAAGGCGTTATCCCAATCCGTTCGACTTGCAACGTCGGCAATTCGACGCAATGAGTTTGCACCATCGTCTCGGTTGAAAACGCTTTCTTATATCGATGCTATTGCAGCGGCGCGTGAGGTTTCAGCGCGCGCTGATGATGCTTTGATGTTGAATACCAAAGGCAATGTGGCTTCAACGACGATTGGCAATATCTTTTTTCTAAAAGGAAAATCGTTGATCACAGCTTCGCAAGATCAAGCCATACTTCCCGGAATTGCGCGGCAGAAACTTTTACTTGGCGCACATAATTTGGGATTGGATGGTGAGGAACGCGCAGTTCATAGAGAAGAACTTCACACGGCAGATTGCGTGTTCATCACAAATTCTCTGCGGCTTGCCATGCCGGTTTCATCCATCGATGATAAGGCGTGCGGAACACGCGACATTGGCTTGATTCAGGCCTATTATGAACAACTAGCAAAAGGAGACTCACCATGAAATTTTTTGCCGACACGGGCGATATTGCCGAAATCCATGATATTCAAGCCTTAGGTCTTCTTGATGGCGTAACGACAAACCCGTCGCTTATTGCGAAAACTGGAAAACCCTTTCTCGAAACCATTAAAGAAATCTGCTCGTTTGTTGACGGGCCGGTATCTGCTGAGGTGGCGGCCCTGGATTATGCAGGCATGATGAAAGAAGCTGATGTTTTGCGAAAAATTGCCAAGAATGTGGCGGTGAAAGTTCCGCTGACACTGGATGGTTTAAAAGCCTGTAAAGCGCTTACCGGTGATGGCACAATGGTGAATGTAACCTTGTGCTTTTCGGCCAACCAAGCGCTTTTGGCGGCAAAGGCCGGCGCCACGTTTATCTCGCCTTTTATCGGCAGGCTTGACGATATTCATATCGATGGTATGGATTTGATTGCCGAGATCCGACAAATCTATGACAATTACGATTACGACACCAACATTTTGGCCGCATCAATTCGCACCGCCAACCACATCAAACAAGCGGCCTTGATTGGGGCTGATTATGCAACAGCCCCGCCTTCGGTGTTGAAGTCTTTGGTCAAGCATCCGTTAACCGACAAGGGCATTGAAATGTTCTTGGCTGATTGGAAGAAGACGGGCCAGTCGATCACTTAAGAATTTTAAACGATTTTGGGTTTAGCTGTTGGCATGTCCGATACTATTCACCTTTTTGGGCTTGCGCCTGATGCTGTGCCTGTTGCTGTGCAGTGGTTGGCCAAGCTTAAATCTGAACGTCGTGTGGCCGCCAAAACTTTGGAGGCCTATACGCGTGACCTTGGCCAGTTTTCTGCATTTCTGAGCGAGCATTTGGGTGGGGCCCCCAGCATAAGCGCTTTGTCTGGGCTTGAGGTTTCCGATTTTCGCAGTTTCATGGCCAAGCGCCGCGCCTCGGGCATTGAAAGCCGTTCGTTGGCGCGTCAACTCTCGTCTATTCGTTCATTTTTTCGGTATGCGGAACGCAATGGCCAATTCAAATGCGCTGCCTTGAGCACGGTTCGCTCGCCCAAGATTGCTCATTCTGTGCCAAGACCCTTTAGCGAAGTGCAGGCACACCGCATCACATCAGAGTCAATTCTGGACAATGGCGAGGCGTGGATCAATGCCCGCGACATTGCGGTTCTGACCTTGCTCTATGGGTGCGGGCTTCGTATTTCTGAGGCCCTTGGATTGACAGTAAAGCAGGCCGAGGAAAATCCACTTGTTGTTGTGGGAAAGGGCGGCAAAACACGTTTGGTGCCGGTGGTGGCTGCTGCTGCCGAAGCCATTGCCGCATATCGGGCACTGTGTCCCTTGCCGCTTTTGCCCTCAACCCCGCTTTTTCGAGGGGCCAAAGGCGGGCAACTTTCGCCCCGCATCATTCAGCTTTTGGTTGAACGTTTGCGTGGCGGTCTGAACCTGCCTGACAGTGCAACGCCACATGCACTGCGGCATTCATTCGCTTCGCATTTGTTGGGCAATGGGGCTGACCTTCGCGTTATTCAGGATTTGTTGGGCCATGCGTCTTTATCATCCACCCAAATTTATACTGAAGTTAACCAGAAACATTTGCTGGAACAGTATCGGAAAGCCTTTCCAACGGCGTGAAGACTGCTAGATTGAGTTTATGATCAATGTTGCTTCTGTCAGCCCCAATGAAACACTTCCCGCATCTGTCGACGTTGTGGTGATTGGCGGCGGTATTGCAGGCATTACTGCTGCTTTGGAGCTGGTCGAACGCGGGCTTAAAGTTGCAGTGGTTGAAAAAGGCGAAGTGGCGGCCGAACAATCCAGCCGCAACTGGGGCTGGTGTCGGCAAATGGGGCGGGACCCCCGCGAAATCCCGTTGATTTTGGAATCTCTTAAACTGTGGCGGGCGATGAATGTTCGCATCAATGGCGACACCGGTTTTAAAACGTGCGGCATCGCTTATCTTTGCAAAGACGATCAGGAAACTGCGCGCAATGAATCTTGGTTGAATAAATACGCAAAGCCTGCAGGCATAGACAGTGCACTGGTTAGGGCAAGTGCGTTGGATCAGGTGGTGCCTGGATCATCACCTCATTTTAATGCGGCACTTTATACGCCCAGTGATGGTCGCGCCGAACCATTTATCGCGGTGCCTGCGATTGCACGGGCGGTTCAAGCCAAGGGCGGAGAAATTTTTACAAACTGTGCCGCACGCGGCATTGAAACAGAAGCGGGCCGAGTGTCAGCCGTGGTGACTGAGCGAGGCACAATCAAATGCCGTGCCGTGTTGTTGGCGGGCGGATATTGGTCAAGGCACTTCTTGGCCAATCTTGGGATTGCATTTCCACAACTTGGTGTTTTAGGATCTGTACAACGCACAACAGCCTTGGAAAACGGCCATCATACATCCTTTTCTGGTGGAAAGTTTTGTGTGCGAAAACGTGCTGATGGCGGATTTACGGTAACCCATAATATTTTAACCGTGGCACAAATTGTTCCTGACAGCTTTAAATATTTTTTGGATTTCTGGCCCGTTCTAAAAATGGATTGGCGCAACATCAAGCCGCGATTAGGATCGCATTTTTTTAACGAAGCATCTCTTAAGCGCCGTTGGGCCCTGGATGAAGTTTCGCCTTTTGAACATAACCGAATTCTTGACCCCAAACCACATGATTGGATTTTAGACGAAGCACTGGCTGATTTGAAAAAGACCTACCCAGCGTTTGCGCCTGTGCAAGTTGCCGAGCGTTGGGCTGGAATGATTGATGCCACACCTGATGCTGTGCCGGTCATATCGGCTGTTCAAAAACAGCCGGGCCTTTATTTATCGTCAGGTTACTCAGGCCATGGTTTTGGCATTGGGCCGGGTGCGGGCAAGCTTATGGCGCAAATAATTATGGGCGAGCCACCTTGTGTCGATGCAACACCGTTTCGGTTTGAACGCTTCAGTGACGGATCCAACCCAAAGCCAATGACGGGTTTTTAAGCCGCCACTTTTTCGAAGCTGGCCATGGCCCTTGTTACAGTGTCGAGAAGTTCTTGGGGTTGAACAGGCTTGCGCATGAAGCCAAAAACTTTGAGGTTTGCAGCGCGCAATTGAGTGGAGCGTTCAACATCGGCCGTTACCATGACAAAGTTGGATTGAGCACCCATGACTTGCAGAGTTTCCACAACGTCGAGACCGTTTTTAACGCTGCCCAGACGAAAATCAAAAAGACCAACAGCGAAGGTTTGATCAACAGCAAATTCCACTGCACTTTCAGGGTCTGCGAAGCCTTTGACCCGATAACCAAAATCCGCCAGAAGTTCTGCAACGCTGGTGAGAAGATCCACGTCATCATCTAAAATTAAAATATCGATATCTTTTTTTGTCATTTGGCCCATTCCCTCATCCACCACTCTGACAGGAACAGTTTTTATTTGGCTTAAAGCGATCTCTCTAATTTTATGAATGTATCGCACGGCCAGAAACGGCCATTGCCGCTTCTTTGACCGTTTCTGACAACGTAGGGTGGGCATGACAAGTTCTGGCTAAATCTTCGGATGAACCGCCAAACTCCATTAAAACAGCAACTTCATGGATTAATTCACCAGCTTGAGCGCCAACAATGTGGCAGCCTAGAACCTTGTCGGTGTGAGCATCGGCCAAAATTTTCACAAAACCATCGGTGGTTTGGTTGGCCTTGGCGCGGCCGTTGGCCAGAAATAAGAATTTTCCAGATTTATAGTTAATGCCTTCTTGCTTCAGCTCATCTTCGGTTTTGCCCACCGATGCAACTTCTGGAGAGGTGTAAACCACGCCGGGTATGACACCATAATTCACATGGCCCGCTTGGCCCGCCAGCAATTCAGCAAGGGCAATGCCTTCATCTTCGGCTTTGTGGGCCAACATCGGGCCTTTAATGACATCACCGATGGCATAGATGCCTTGAACATTGGTGGCATAATGGTGATCAACCTCAATGCGGCCACGCGTATCGCGGGCAATGCCAAGTTCATCACAGCCAAGACCTTCGGTGTAGGGTGTGCGGCCCACGGCCACGAGCAAAACGTCAGCTTCTAATTGTTCAGCAGCCCCACCAGAGGCTGGTTCGACGCTGAACGTCACTGACTTTGCCGAAGCTGCAGCACTGACCACTTTGCTTGAAAGCTTGAAGACGAAACCTTGCTTTTCAAGAAGGCGTTGGAAGCTTTTGGCAACTTCCGAATCCATGCCCGGCAAAATGCGATCAAGATATTCAATGACCGTTACTTTTGAACCAAGCCGTGCATACACTGAACCCAGCTCTAAACCGATCACGCCGGCGCCAATAATGGTGAGCGCCTTTGGAATCTCTTTCAACTCGAGGGCGCCGGTCGAAGAAACGATGCGCAGTTCGTCAATCTCAATGCCTTTTAAGCGGGCGACATCTGAACCCGTGGCAATGACAATGTTTTTAGCTTCATAGATGGTTTCGCCGACTTGGACTTTGCCAGCACTTACTATCTTGCCCGTGCCACGGATGACGTCGACTTTGTTCTTCTTCAACAGAAAATCAATGCCCTTGGTGTTGCCATCAATGGCTTCCTGCTTGAAAACCATCAACTTTGAAAAATCAATTTTCGTTTCGGCAACAATGCCCATTTTGGCAAAGCTGTGTTGGGATTCTGCATAAAGTTCAGAAGCGTGAAGCAAGGCTTTGGATGGAATGCAGCCCACGTTTAAACATGTGCCGCCATGGGTGGCACGTTTTTCAACCACGGCCACTTTCAACCCCAATTGTGCTGCGCGAATGGCGCAGACATAGCCACCAGGGCCAGTGCCGATGATGATGAGATCGTGGGTCATGGTCTAACCAATCCTTTGATTGTGTAGCGGCTCTGGTGTGGGCGCAGATGGAAACTGATATTTGACGTCGCTGAAGCGATCAGTCGCAAAACAATAGAAAATGCGCGCCGGCTTTGAGGCGGCATTGAATGTTCCGTGTTCGGCGTTGCCCGGAACGAAAATCGCCGTGTTGGGCGTTACGCAATGTTTGATTCCATCAATGGTCACTTCCAACTCGCCCTCAAGCACGAAGTAAACTTCCGGATGGCTGTGTCTATGTGGTTTCAATGTTTCCCCGGGCGCAAAATACGCAATCCCCGTTGAGAAAGTATCTGTCGGTGTCACATCGGCTGAGATCATCGTGCGCCACATGCACGTGCCACGCGCAAGGTCATCCCAACCTTCAAGCTGGAGGGAGGATTCGTTTACAACATGAACTTTTGACATTGAACCCTCACGCTGGCGCGTTGTTACAAATCCAGCAAAGCGCGTTGTGGGTCTTCGAGTGATTCTTTTACACGCACGAGGAAGGTGACAGCTTCTTTGCCATCCACAATGCGGTGATCATAGCTTAATGCCAGATACATCATGGGGCGGATGACCACTTGGCCCGTCACAGCAATCGGCCTGTCTTGAATTTTATGCATGCCCAAAATGCCAGATTGCGGCGCGTTCAGAATGGGTGTGCTCATCAGCGAGCCATAAATGCCGCCGTTGGAAATTGTAAACGTGCCGCCCTGCATATCAGCCATTTGCAATTGGCCATCACGGGCTTTTTTGCCATAGGCAGCGATGGCTTTTTCAACACCTGCAAAGGATAACATATCAGCATTGCGAAGCACGGGAACCACCAAGCCTTTATCGGTGCCCACGGCCACGCCAACGTGGTAATAATTTTTATAGACGATTTCCTCGCCATCAATTTCTGCATTAACGGCGGGAACATCTTTCAAGGCTTGAATACAAGCTTTTACAAAAAAGCTCATGAAGCCCAGCTTCACGCCATGCTTTTTTTCAAACACATCTTTGTATTGGTTGCGCAATGCCATCACGTGGCTCATGTCCACTTCATTAAAGGTGGTGAGCATGGCCGCGGTGTTTTGTGCTTCTTTCAAGCGCCTTGCGATTGTAAGGCGCAAGCGTGACATCTTCACGCGTTCTTCAGCACCCGCAACAGCCGCGGGTTGGGCTATGGGTGCAAGGGCTGGAACGGGTGTTGGCTTTTCTAATGTTGCAATCACATCACCCTTGGTGATGCGACCATCTTTGCCAGTTCCGGTAATATCTGCGGGGTTCAAGTTGTTCTCAACCACCGCTTTGCGAACTGCTGGAGAAAGAGTTGCTGCGGCTGGCTGTGCTGCAATCGGTGTTGGAGGTGGTGCCATCGGCTTTGCGGCTGGCGCTGGCGCTGAAACGGCCCCTGCAGCGCCTTCAGCGATTGAACCCAACAACGCACCCACAGCGATTGTTGCGCCCGTTGCAGCATTAATTTTTTCAAGCTTGCCAGAAGCAGGTGAAGGCACTTCGACTGTTACCTTATCAGTTTCCAGTTCCACCAGTGGCTCATCAGCCTTGACAATGTCGCCCTCTTTTTTGAACCACTTTGCAATGGTGGCCTCAGTTACAGATTCGCCAAGGGCAGGCACACGAATTTCTTTGCTCATTTTTAATTGTCCTTACGCAAATGCGTCTTCGAGGAATGTTTTAAGCTCTTTAAGATGGCGGCTCATCAGGCCCGTGGCGGTTGATGCTGAAGCTGGCCTGCCCACATAGCGGGGCCGTGGATTTTTGGCGCTGATAAAGTCTAACACGCGCTCTAAGTTTGCCTGCGCAAAACTCCACGCGCCCATGTTTAGAGGCTCTTCTTGGCACCAGACAAATTCGGCTTTGTTAAAACGCGCCAGTTCTTGGGCCAACACTTTATGGGGCCAAGGATAAAGCTGTTCCACGCGCATCAGATAAATATCATTCAACCCGCGCTTTTCACGTTCATCATAAAGATCGTAATAGACTTTGCCTGTGCACAAAATAACACGGCGAATTTTTTCGTCTTTGACGAGTTTAATTTTTTCGCTTTTGAGAAATTCAGCATCGTCCCACAAAATGCGGTGGAAGGATGATTGCTCTCCCATTTCTTCCAATGTTGAAACACAACGCTTATGGCGCAACAATGATTTTGGTGTCATCAGAATGAGGGGTTTGCGAATATCGCGCTTCAATTGTCGGCGCAGTATGTGGAAATAATTGGCCGGCGTTGAACAGTTGGCAACTTGCATATTGTCTTCGGCACACATCTGCAAAAAGCGTTCAAGGCGCGCTGACGAATGTTCTGGTCCTTGGCCTTCATAGCCATGGGGTAACAGGCAAACCAACCCTGACATGCGAAGCCATTTGCGTTCAGCCGACGAGATGAACTGATCAAAAATAACCTGTGCACCATTGGCAAAATCACCAAACTGGGCTTCCCATAATGTCAGCGTATTGGGTTCGGCCAGTGAATAGCCATATTCAAAACCCAGAACAGCTTCTTCAGACAGCATGGAATTGATCACTTCAATCTTGGTCTTTTGTTCCTTCACCATATGATTGAGGGGGGTGTAACGCTTCTCGTTTACCTGATCGATCAGCACGGCGTGGCGCTGCGAGAATGTGCCGCGTTGCACATCTTGCCCGGAGAGTCTGATTTTGAACCCTTCATCAACCAACGTGGCGAAAGCCAATTGCTCGGCCATGGCCCAATCAAGACCCGCTTCATCTTCAATCATCTTGCCGCGCGTATCGAGAACACGCTGCATGGTCTTGTGCACCGTGAAAGACTTTGGAATCTTCACCAACTTCTGTCCCAGCGCCTTCAACTTCTCCAGAGCAACGCCCGTCTGGCCACGGCGATCTTCTTCCATCGATACGGCAGTCTTCATGCCAGACCAGCGACCATCCAGCCAATCCGCTTTGTTCGCTTTGTAACCAGAGGCCACCGAGAACGCATCATCCAGCATCTTGCGATAATCCGCACGCATGGCTTCGAACTCAGCGTCAGTAATCACACCTTCAGCAATCAAACGCGCGCCATAAAGCTCAACCACCCGCGTATGCCCGCCGATGCGCTTGTACATGAGGGGCTGCGTGAAAGCAGGTTCATCTGTTTCATTGTGACCGAAG
>JAYUHQ010000065.1:0-2312 GCA_043766895.1 Aestuariivirga sp. | reverse complement strand
CAAAAGCGGGTCTACATCGGCAAGTTTTACCGCCAAGCGCCACCGCCCGCCCTCCACCGCATAGGGGCGCAACAGCTCTCCGTTGCGGTCTAAAACGGTTTGCGAAAGCGCAAGCTTGGCAGGGTTTGGCGGTGGAAAACAGATATCACCAAAACAGAGGCATGCGGCAAGTGCAATGGGTGCTGCCACCAGCCACATGAATTTGGCGCTTGTAAAAGCCTTGGTCATTTGATTTCAAGAACACCGCTTTCAGTTTTTGCGTTCAAAAATGGCCGATACATATCTTCAACCAACGCTGGTGGCAGAACGAAATTGCCCGGTGTTACTGCGCGCACCACATAGGCAAAATTCATTTCCGATGTGTCGTCTTTCTCGCGTGTCATAGCCGCAGAAAACCGATCATCGCGAAACTCGAGATGCGCATTGGCGGTGCCTTCCGGCAACCAGTTGAACGCTGCCAGCGATGCCGAAGAAACCAAACTTGGATTGTCTATTTCAAGGCCAGAAGGCAACAGATCTGTCACCATCACTTTTGATGGCCAAGCATTGGTTTGCTTTACCTTCAAGGTTACCACCAAACGATCATTTTGTTTGGTTTTTGCAAGGTCTGCGGCACTGCCATCAAAGTTGAAATAGCCCCGTTCGATCGTGAAACCATTGGCGGTTTTTGGTTCTGGCTTGATGGGTGTGCCCGATATGGAAACAACTGCTTCAATCATACGATTTGAATTGTTGGTAATATGTTGGGGTTTGGCAAGTTCACCAATTTTGTAACTTTGCACATAGTCGCCTTCAAAAGTTTTGCTGCCGATTGAAATTTTCGGCGCATCTGCCGCGGTTTGCAAAGCATGCGCGGCAAGCAACATCCAAGCGTTTTCTTGCGTCGATGTCCATCGCGCAGCGGCTTGAAAGCGGCTAACCGCGCCTGTCAGTTTTCCAATCAACGGCGATGCTGGATCGCTTTCTGCGGTCAGCGCCAACAGGGCGGCGGCATCGCGCAGGTTTGAGCCATAGTCATAGCGCAACCAATCTTCTTCGGTGCGTTTGAGCAGCGCCTTATAGGCCGCATCTAAAGTTGCTGAAGCGCGTTTGGTGTCTCCATAAAATGCCAATGCAGCGCCAAGCTGGGCTTTGGCCAAAGGCGAGGGGAAACCATCCAACTTGGTTTCAGAATAATAACGCAAATCACCCAAAGACGCTTTTTTGTTGCGGGCCAAAACGTAAAGCGCATAGGCAATATCAGCGGGCTTTTCTTCAAGGTTTTGTGTGTAGCCCGCAACATTTTGCAAATTAGCCAAAGCCGACTCAAATGCCTTTTGTGGCACCGCATAATTTTTTTCACGCGCGCGGGTTAAAAAATCTGAAACATAGGCATCAAGCCACAAATCGTTGGACGAATTGGAATCCCAAAGGCCAAACGAGCCATTGGCGCTTTGATTGGCCAACACGCGATAAATCGCATCTTGCACTCGTTCTTTAACCGCCTTGTCGCCTTCCAATCCCGCACGCGCGGCCACATCTTCAAAATAGATCAAAGGCAAAGCGCGGCTGCTGGTTTGTTCAGCACAGCCATAAGGATAGCGATCCAGCATTTGCAAAATTCCCGGCACATCCAATGCGCCAGACCGCGTGATCGAAATTGTCAATGCGCCCGTGCCGCCAATTTTATTGGCAAGCATGGCAGCGGTAAGGTCAAAAGATTGTCCCGGTGCCAAGCTTATAATTTGGCGCGTTGTTATTGCAGGTTGACCCACGCGAACTAAAATTGCCAAATGGCGCTTCACTTCAAGCCCTGAGGCATGGGTCAACACCACGTCGATTGTTTGCAAGCCAGCCTCTGTTGCTTTTACGGCAAAACTTGTCGCCGCGCGTTTGCCGTGAAGCAGTTTCAAATTTGCCTGCGCCTGATTCAACACGAGGCCGGCAGAAGTTGTGAGGGCCAATTTATAATCACCTTCAGGCCCATCAGTGTTATCAATATCAAAGCGTAACCGCGTTTGATCGCCCGGAGCCAAAATCTTCGGCATGCCTTCAGAAATAACAACTGGTTCGCGTACGATGACATCGGTTGAAGCATTGCCAAGTGAAGACTTGGCCCAAGCAACAGCCATTAAACGCAGCGTGCCATTAAATTGCGGCACCTCAAATGTCACCTCGGCCTTGCCATTGGCATCAGCTTTCACAATGCCCGAATAGAGCGAAACGACTTCGCTTGTCGTGGCCGGCGGCACACCTTGCAACGCTGGCGCATCGCCATCGCCGCCTTCACGAATCTGGCCAGTTTTGCCCAAATCACCATTGATAATTTGGCC
>JAYUHQ010000064.1:0-2314 GCA_043766895.1 Aestuariivirga sp. | reverse complement strand
GCAATGGCGTTTTCTGATGGGATTGAAAACACCTTGGCTTGGGCCACGGGCACAAAGGCAAAAAGAGCCAATGCCATTGCGGCCGATTTATAAAATACGTTCAATTTCAACATGACTATTCCTGAATTTTTGCGACAACGCGTTGGCCCCCGCCACTGCTTAAACTGGCGCACCTTATTCGCGCAATGGCGAAATTGCGTTCATCGCAGCATGAAGGCTGTGATGGTCCATGATTGGGCTGGCACTTCGACGAATGCGCGGCAACGGTGCTCTAAAGAGCAACGGCAAACTTACTCACTTGCTATTGGTGATTTACTTGATCCGCTCGTTTCATGGCCGCAGTATGAAGATTGAGGTACTCACCACTTTTGCATTGTTTATGCCAATCAAATTTGATGAACTGTTGCTCCCTGACCCTTTCTTCTTCCAAGCTAATGTGCGCGCCCTTTTGGAGCAATGTTGAGAGCATTGAAATTTCGGAAGGGGCTAGTGGCGGAAACTGCCCGCACTTTTGCGCTACAACAGCATCGTTCTCACGCTCGAATGCTGCGCTTTGCATTTTGGTCAGGGCAGTTTTCTCGCACTGAGAGAAGGCTTGGACGTCCTTCAGTATTTGGTTGAATTTCGCTTGATCATCTAAGGAAAGCGGATCTCCAGAGTTTGGAATCTCTTTTAACTTCCTATCGATATAGGGGTCTTCTTTGCACTTCGACAAGACAACCTCTTCAAGGGAGGGAGCCATTCCCATCAGATGATGAACCTTGCTGTCTGCCTCATCCCATGTTGGCATGTAATATTCTTGGGAGTTAGCAGAAAACATTCTGTCAATCCAATATTGGTCGATATCCATGTCTGCTAGATAAGCTTTAACTTCAGTCATTATATCTTTTTGGGCGGTCTCATATTCCACATCACTGAGCTTTCCCGCCTCCTCGCGTGGGAGAAAGGGCCTGTGCAAGGCAAGATAGTTGCCAAACCTCGTTGCGCCGCCTGCGTAGATGAGAAAACACGCGCTGGCGCAAATCACATTCTCCTGGTTGTCGGTCTTGATCCTATCGATAGGCGCTTTGCCAGTGTCCCATACAGGTACATCGGTTTCCAAACGAAGCCGCCGAATTATCGCACCCATTTTCATTGCTTCGGCGACATTCCCGCCTCTGGATCGGAGGTAGACGGGGGAAATCAGCTCCGCATATTTCCCGTAGAAATCAAGAAGCCTCTGCGCATCCCCGGGAACGATTTCGCCCTCGATCTTCGCACCCTCAATGACGCTGCCGTCCGCTCGTCTGGCCAACTCAAATGTTGCGGCGTTTCCTGCAACTGCCCAAACGCCGACGACAAGTAAGGCCAGAAAAGCGCGAAGAGGTGCGTGCAAAATCAATTCCTCCAGACTACAATTAAGTGACGCATTTCTATGCTCCATTGATCATCGGTTGCGCCATAGCTTTGCATAATTTGATTCATTTCACTATTGTGGTTCTGCGCTAGTTGTTGGTGATCCTGGATTGGAGCATTCCGCAAACAAAGGTACCTCATCCGCTCTTCGGGCACTTCCCCCAACGAGTTGGGTGAAGGCGAAAAAATTAGCGTTTTCATTTTTCGCTCCTCCAACTTGTTGGGGGAGCTGTCCGAAAGACTGAGGGGGCCGTCTCCGATTAATAGTTCCCACCCTCCCCAACGTCGTCTTCTTGGGCTTGCAAGACTTGTTGGTGGCGGTTGGAACTTTTTACCCAAGGGTGGATTATAGGCAGATGTAGCGGTTCGACCGTACGGTGTCAAGGATTATTTTTCTATATAGGGTTTTATTTTATAGATATTTGACTTTTAACGGCGTTTTCATGCCCCTTTCTTGCTACTGGGGCTTGAAGCGTTTAGATAGCTTTCATCACACAAACGGAGAAAAACCATGGCCCTTGAACTGCCCGCCCTGCCCTATGCTTATGATGCACTTGGCCCTTTCATGTCGAAGGAAACGTTAGAGTTTCACCACGATAAACACCACATGGCCTATGTGACCAACGGCAATAATTTGCTGAAGGACTCACCGCTTGCTTCGCTTTCTATCGAAGACATTTGCAAAAAAGCATTTGCCGATAAAACTGCTGGCCTCATCAACAATGTTGGTCAACATTATAATCACAATCACTTCTGGAATTGGATGAAGCCCAATGGTGGTGGCAAAAAGATTTCAGCCAAATTAATGGCCGCCATTGACTCTGATCTTGGTGGCTATGACAAAATGCGTGCTGATTTTGTGCAAGCTGGTCTCACGCAATTTGGTTCAGGTTGGTGTTGGATTGCCAAAAAAGATGGC
>JAYUHQ010000063.1:0-6229 GCA_043766895.1 Aestuariivirga sp. | reverse complement strand
TGGAATAAAAATTTCCATCTTTTAAAGACTGTAAAAGTTCTTTGGGATCAAGGCTTTGGGCCTTCACGTTAACCCAACCACCGAAGTGATCGGGTGTTTTGAAGTGGGCGTCATCGGTGGCAAAAGCCGAGAGCCGGTGGCCTTCGTTCAACAACTGGTCGAGAAGGTAAAACCCTTCACCCAAGTCATTTTCAATGGCGCAGCCGTGATTGTAGATTTCGACGCCGTGCGCGGCATCCAATGCACGGCCATCTTCGATGGTATAGCGCGACCATGCGGGATGGGCGATGCCAATGAAGGCACCCGCATCTTTGGCGCGGCGGGCAAGTTCAGGCCCCGTTTCATTTTTGCCACAGGGCGCAAAATCCAACGGCAGGCCGGCGGCAACAATGTGCCACAATTCACCGGCACTGGTTTCCGGTGCATGAAGTTCAACGCCAATTAATGTTGTAAAATCATTGGAACGAAACTTTTGTGTGTCGTTAATTGGCCAGTTGTAAAGTGCTATGAAGTGTTCAGACAACATCAAGAAATCATAGCCCGCGGCTTTATAGGCCGTCACTACGCCTTGGGTGGGTAGGGCACCATCAGACTGGTTCGAATGAGTGTGAATATTGCCACGCCAGAAACGCCCTGGTGTGGAAAACGGTTTAAGAAGAGCCATTTCTAAACACTCATTTGCATGCCAAGTTCAACCACACGATCAGGCGGAATGCGGAAAAACTCAATGGCACGTGAAGATTGATTGGCGAGCATGATAAATATTCTTTGTTGCCAAAACGGCATCGCAGATTTGGGTGACGTTTTGATAACACGGCGACCCAGAAAATAAGACGCCTGCGTCGGATCAATTTCAAGCCCGTGGCTGGCGCATGCACGAAGTGCTGCGGGAACATCAGGTTGTTCCATGTAGCCGAATTTGGCATCGACCAGCCACGCGCCAAGCGGGCCTTGTTTGACGGTCACACGATCATCATCCCAACGGGGTTGGGGCATGGTTTCAATGTTGATGAACACCAACTTATCATGCAACACGCGATTATGTTTCAAGTTATGCATTAAAGCTGATGGCGCATATTTGGCAGAAGTTTGTAAAAACACGGCTGCACCAGCCACGCGCGCGGGTTGGTGGCGTTCTAAGCTTTCAAGAAGACCATTCAATTCAACCGATTCTCGATTGTATTTTTCAATGAGAATGTTGCGGCCTTTTTGCCAGGTTAGCATGATGGCGATGATCAGTGTGCCGATGAGCAGGGGCAGGTAACCGCCATTTTCGATCTTCAATGCATTGGCGGCAAAGAATACCAATTCAACAATGAAGATGAATATGAGAGCGGGAATGACCAAGAACCTTGGCAAAAGCCTAACGTTCCAGAAATAGATAATTGAGAGAATGGCGTTGATCAGCATGGCAGCGTTCACCGCAATGCCATAGGCGGCAGCGAGGTTGTTTGAGCTGCGGAAAATTAACACAAGCATGATCACACCATACATCAAAAGCCAGTTGATCTGGCTGACGTAGATTTGACCGCTTTCAGTTTCGGATGTGTGAGTGATGCCCATGCGCGGCAAAAGATTGAGTGACATGGCTTGTTGGGCAATTGAAAACGCGCCCGTGATAACTGCTTGGCTGGCAATGACCGTGACAAGCGTTGTTAACACAACAAATGGCACTAAAGCCCATGTTGGTATCATCAAAAAGAAAGGATCGCTCACAGCTTGTGGGTGGGCGATGACAAATGCCCCTTGGCCCATATAGTTCAAGACCAGTGCTGGAAATACGATTACCAGCCAAGCCATACGAATTGGCTTTTTGCCAAAGTGGCCCATATCAGCATAAAGGGCTTCACCGCCTGTTACGGCCAAGAATACGCCACCGAAAACCAACAGTGCCAAGCCAGGTCGATTGAGCAACATAGAAATGCCATACATCGGATTAAGGGAATAGAATATTTCGAAATCGTCGCTGATGTGGCGAAAGCCGATTGCTGCTAACAAAATGAACCAGACCAAAGTGACTGGTGCAAAAATTTTTGCAACGCCCGCAGTGCCTTTGTATTGGAAAATAAAAAGGCAAAACAACACAGATAAAGTGATTGGCAATATGTAGGGCGTGAAACTTTCACTGATAACGGATAAGCCCTCTACGGCTGAAAGAACCGACATTGCCGGTGTGATAATCGCATCACCAAAGAAAAAACCCGCGCCGATTACGCCCAAGCCAACGATTAATTTTGCTCTGTTTTTTAGAATGTTTTGGACAAGCACAACTTCAGACAAAATGCCGCCTTCGCCATGATTGTCAGCACGCATAATAATCAAAACATATTTTACGGTAACGATCAGAAACAGTGCCCAGACGAGAAGTGAGATTACACCCAACACGGAAAGACGAAGATCAGCACCTGCATTGGTCACGGGCAACAGCGCTTCTCTCATCGTATAAATTGGGCTTGTTCCAATATCACCGAAAACCACGCCGATTGACGCGAAGGCGAGTTTAAGTTGCGGCGTGCTGAACACGCTGGCGTTGGAATTGGTTGAAGACATTATTTGCCCTTCTCGTGTTAAACACTCATCTGCATACCCAGTTCCACCACACGATCAGGGGGAATACGGAAAAACTCTATAGCGCGGGCAGACTGGTTGGCCAACATGATAAATATGCGCTGCTGCCAGAACGGCATAACTGAAGTGTTAGAGGTTTTGATCACGCGGCGGCCAAGGAAATAAGACGCTTGGTTAGGATCGACCTCTAATCCCTTTTCAGCACAGCTGCGCAATATTGCCGGAACATCTGGTTGTTCCATATAACCGAATTTGGCATCCACCATCCAGGCACCCATCGGGCCTTGGCTGACTTCAACGCGGTCATCTTCCCACCGGGGCTGTTCAACGGTTTTGATTGAAAGGAAAATCAGCTTATCGTGAAGCACGCGATTGTGTTTCAAATTATGCATCAAAGCGGAAGGTGCGTATTTTCGATCTGTCTGCATGAAAACTGCAGCACCCGCAACCCGGGCTGGTTGGCGACGTTCCAAACTTTCAAGTAGGGGAACAAGCTCAATTGATTCCTTCTTCAGCTTGTTGGTGAGAAGTTGGGCCCCCTTCATCCACGTGATCATCAACAGTATAATTGTTGCACCAATCAATGCTGGCATATAGCCGCCGTGAGGAATCTTCAGCAAATTGGCGGCATAGAACGTGGCTTCGACCACAAAAATAAACATAAGCGCGGGAATGGCAATGAAGCGTGGCAAATTGCGTGATTGCCAGAAAAACACCATGCCCAGAGCCGTATCAACCAGCATCGATGTGTTGACGGCCACGCCATAGGCTGATGCAAGATTGTCTGATGACTTGAACACGAGAACGAGAAGAATGACGCCACACATGATCATCCAATTGATTTGGCCGATGTAGATTTGACCACTTTCGGTTTCAGATGTGTGAGTGATATTCATGCGTGGGAACAGACCCAAAGCGATGGCTTGTTGGGCGATGGAGAAGGCCCCGGTGATAACAGCTTGGCTGGCAATCACCGTAACCATGGTTGCCATGATGACCAGTGGAATAAGACCCCAGGTCGGGATCATCAAAAAGAATGGGTTTTCGGCAGCTTCGGGGTGGGCGATGACGAAAGCGCCTTGGCCCAAATAATTGCAAATCAAGCCGGGCAACACCACACAAAGCCACGCCATGCGAATTGGATTTTTACCAAAATGGCCCATATCGGCATATAATGCTTCACCGCCAGTTACGGCCAAAAAGACACCGCCAAAAACCAACAAGGCCAAGCCCGGGTGCTCAATCAGCATCATCACGCCATGCATGGGGTTGAGCGCATAAAAAATTTCAAAATCATCGGCAATATGGCGAATGCCAACCAAGGCCAAAATGATGAACCACACAAAAGTAACTGGCGCGAAGATCGCGGCCACGCCGCCGGTTCCTTTGTATTGCAATAAAAACAGAGTGAACAATACTCCCAACGTCAGGGGAACAACAAAAGGTTGGAAGCCGGGGTTGATCACTTGCAAGCCTTCAACAGCTGACAAAACAGACATCGCAGGTGTGATCATTGCGTCACCAAAAAAGAAGGCCGCGCCGACAATGCCAAGGCCTAAAATTATTCCGCCTTTTTTCTTGAGCAACGTTTCGACCAGAACGACCAGAGATAAAATGCCGCCTTCGCCGCGGTTGTCGGCGCGCATCAGCATGATTACATATTTAAGTGTAACAACGATAAGCAAGGCCCAGAGCAAAAGTGAAACGACCCCCAAAACACTTTCGCGCAAATCTCCGCCAGCAGCGGTGACATGGTGCAAAGCTTCACGCATTGCATAAAGGGGGCTTGTGCCGATATCTCCAAACACGACGCCAATGGATGCGAAAGCCAATTTGATGTTTGGTTTGCTAAAAACAGATTTTGAACTGTTAGCGCTGCTCATAACGGCCCCCCCGGTGGGCTATTGCCTTTGCTGGCCAAATGTCCCGTCAGGGGGCTGCAATTACCGCGCGGCATTGAGCAGGTAGGCCCGACAGAGTCAAGGGTGGCACGGGTTTGGGTTTGGGCGCGTTGGGGTTTGGTTTTGGGTGACGCCAAGGCGCATCTGAAAGCCAATACGCCAATTCTTTTCCGCATCCGGTTCCATCTTCGGGCTTGGGGGTCCATTGGTTTTTGCACGAACTCATTCCGTCGGGGCATTTCATGCGCACGTGGAAATGAAAGGTGTGCCCAAAATAAGGGCGAATTTTGGCCAGCCACGATTTATCAGCGCCCGTTGCGAATTTGCACATTGCTGCTTTGATCGGCGGATGAACAAATATTCGGGCCACTTCTGGGTTTTGGGCCACGCTTTGCAAAAGTTTGGCGCGGCTTTCAGACCAATGTTCAGAAAGCGTTGTGTGGTCTTTTACCATTTCCAAAGGAACAAAAGTTTCGCGTTCCTTGGTGGACATCACATGGTCGGGCATTGGTGTCCACCAGATGTCGGCGTCTAGGCCGATTTGGTGGCTGGCATGGCCGCTGAGCATTGGGCCGCCGCGAGGTTGGGCCATATCGCCAACCAACAAACCATTCCAACCGTCGTTGGCTTTCGCTTGGCCAGCAATTTTTTCGATCATATGAATCAGTTGCGGGGTGCCCCAATTTCGATTGCGCGATAGGCGCATCACCTGCCAATTGTCGCCAGTGATGGGCAGTTGTTGCCCGCCGGCCATGCAGCCCAAGGCGTAGCTGCCAATCGCAGCACTTGGAAGGCGGGCAGGCGAACTTTGTATGCCAAACAGGCGCCTTGCAGAAATTCTAAAAATATTTTCGCCCGGCTTGATTTTATGGGCAATAAATGAACCGAGTGGTGAATCTTCATGCACAGGATCGGCATCTGCCAAAGCATGACCAATCAAAAGATTGGCGGCCAGCAGCACTGATAAGATAAAATTACTTTTTACGGAAAGCATCAAGCGAAACCACCTTGGGTGTATCTGTTTCAGAAGCTAAAGTGTTTTCAGCCGTAGGTTCGATTTGTGGCAATGGGGCATCATCACCCTGGCCCTCAGCCTCGACGACTTCGAACTGCAAACCAAATTGTACCGCAGGATCAAGAAAGCCTTTGACCGCTGCAAACGGTATAACCAGTTTTTCGGGGATGTTATCAAACGTCAACTCCACTTGAAAACGTTCGTCATTCACATCCAAATTATAGAACTGATGTTGCAACACAACCGTCATTTCGCGGGGGTATTTTGCGCTCAATCGATCACCAATCGAAACGCCGGGATATCTTGTATTGAATTGAATATAAAAATGGTGCTCACCCGGCAGGCCTGATTTTACAACTTTGCGTAAAGCATCACGCACCACACCGCGCAAGGCATTTTGAGCAAGTTGATCGTAACGCATTAAATCTTCAGGCATCTATATCTCACGAAAAGTGTTCGACTCACTGGGGCACCATAGCGGCACGAGCAGGGCGTTGTCACGCTTTGGAGTTGGAAACTGCAACCATAGGATAAGTGCTGGCTTCTGTTGCCAGGTGCCAGCGAACCCCGCCTTTGGTCGCTAAACCGAAGGACTTAAGTTTTGGTTTTTCGCGCTACATTAAGCAGCGAGAGCAACCGGAGCAAAGTTATCGTTTGCAACTAGAAATTAGCCCGACACGTCGGAACCATCACGGGCAAAAAACCAACCTTTACACCCTCGTCGATCCTGTTTCGCCCCCATCAA